>JBKHJU010000322.1:0-3486 GCA_046537985.1 Longimicrobiales bacterium | reverse complement strand
GACCTCTTCCGGCCCCGCCACTTCGTCTTCCCCTTCCTCGCCCACGCCCTGGGCACCCTGGTGGGCGCCGGAATCGTCGGAGCCTTCGCCGGCATGCACCGCATGGGGCTGGCCGTGGTCGTGGGTGCGTTCTTCCTGGCCGGCGGAGTGGCCAACGCCCTCATGATTCCGGCGCCGGCATGGTTCGTCGGCCTGGATCTGGTGGTCGCCTACCTGCCGATGGCGTGGCTGGGGGGAAGGTTGGGGAAAGCCCTTCGAGCGGCGCTCTAGACGGCAGAGCCGAGGCACCGGGCCCTTCCACCCATCGCGACGCTCCGACATCGAGTCCGCCGCCCGACTTGCGACCTACCCCACCGCCACCGCTTCCCCGGTCTGCACCTTCCACAACGAGGCATAGATCCCGTCGCGGGCCAGGAGCTCCTCGTGGGTGCCGAGCTCGGCGATCCGGCCCCGCTCCAGGACGCAGATCCGGTCCGCGCCCCGGACCGTGGACAGCCGGTGGGCGATGGCCAGCGTGGTCCGGTCCCGTGAGATCCGGTCCAGGGAGCGCTGGATGGCGGCCTCGGTCTCGTTGTCCACCGCGCTGGTGGCCTCGTCCAGGATGAGGACCGGCGGGTCCTTGAGGATGGCCCGGGCGATGGCGATGCGCTGGCGCTGTCCCCCGGAGAGCTTCTGCCCCCGCTCCCCCACGACGGTATCGTAGCCCTTCGGCATCTCCAGGATGAAGTCGTGGGCCTCCGCCAGCCGGGCGGCCCGCTCGATCTCCTGATCTGCGGCGTCCCAGCTTCCGTACACGATGTTCTCCCGCACCGTGCCGTGGAAGAGGAAGACGTCCTGGCTCACCAGCCCCATGGCGGCCCGGAGGTCCTCGAGGCGGATCTCCTCGATGGGGATGTCGTCCAGGAGGATCGTGCCGTGCTCCACGTGGTAGAGGCGGAGGAGGAGCTTGACCAGCGTGCTCTTTCCCGAGCCCGTCGAGCCGACGATGCCCAGGGTCTCGCCGGCCGGGACGTGGAGCGTGACGTCCCGGAGGACCGGCTGTGCCTCCTCCGCTCCACCGGCGGACGGGACCCCGGCCCCGTCTCCGTGCACGGAAGCGCCGGGGCCGGCCGCGGGAGCCGCGGATTCCCCTTCGCCGTATGCGAAGGTCAGGTCCCGGATCTCGATCTCCCCACGCACCTCGGACGTGGGCAGGGGTCGACCTCCGGATCGGATGCGGAAGGGGGTGTCCAGGAGCGCCATGACCCGGGTCGTCGACGCCATGGCCCGCTGGTACTGGTCCAGGGTCTCGCCGAGGCGGGTCAGGGGCCAGAGCAGGCGCTGGGTCATGAAGACGAGGACGCTGTAGGTCCCCACCGACAGGTCGCCCTCGACCGCTTCCATGCCCCCGTAGAGGAGGGTGGCCGTGAAGCCGAAGAGGATCACCACCCGGATCAGGGGCACGAAGCCCGCGCTGATGCGGATGGCCCGCTCGTTCGCCTGGCGATACGCGTCGCTCTCCCGCTCCATCTGCCGCACCTCGAAGAGCTCGGCGGTGAAGGCCTTGATGGTGGTGATGCCCCCCAGGTTGTTGGCCAGCCGAGCGTTCAGGTGCTCCACCCGCTTCCGGACGTCGGCGTAGTACGGCATGAGGATCCGCTGAAAGCGGATGGACCCCCAGACGATGACGGGCATGGGAAGGAGCGCCATCCACGCCACCGACGGGGCCAGGACGATGAAGGCCCCACCGATGACGAGGATGGTGGTGGCGAGCTGGAGCAGCTCGTTGGCCCCGATGTCGAGGAAGCGCTCGAGCTGGTTGATGTCGTCGCTCAGCACCGACATGAGGGCGCCGGAGCTCCGCTCCTCGTAGTACGCCAGCTCCAGGTCCTGCAGGTGGCGGTAGGCGTCGATCCGGAGCTCGTGCTCCACGGTCTGGGCCAGGTTCCTCCAGAGGACCCCGTAGGCGTACTGGAACGCAGACTCCAGGAGCCAGATCACCAGGGTGGCCCCCGACAGGACCAGGAGCTGGTCCCACACCTCCACCACCCCGAAGTCGGCCAGGAAGGAATTCTCCTGCTGGACGATGACGTCCACCGCCGCACCGATGAGGACCGGCGGGCCCAGGTCGAAGATCTTGTTGAGGACCGAGCAGACCGAGGCCAGCCACAAGCGCCCCCGGTGGGGCCGGGCGTAGCGGAGGAGGCGCCGGAGGGGGTGGGTCTCGAGGTCGGGAGTGTCGGGGCTCACGACGGGCGGAATCCCATGGATTGTGGAAGCGTTCCCGGAAGCTCGTTCCCACAGGACCGACCTTCAAGGCCTTCGAAACCCTCGGGTCCCTCGAGGCCTTCAAGAGCTTCGACCCCTGCAGCGCTTGCGGCGTGAGGGGAACCTTCGCCAACTTCCGATGTCCTGATAATGAGAAACATTCTCATCCACCACGAGGAACCATGGCGACTCCCGGTCGACGGATCCTGGCTTCGGCGGTTCTCTTCTTCCTGGCAGCCTGCGGCGGAGGCGACGGAGGCGGCGGCGAGGCCGCCGGTGAGGCCGACGACGGCGCCGGTGAGGTCAACGTATACTCCCATCGCCACTACGAGACCGATCAGCAGCTCTTCGATCGATTCACCGAGCGGACGGGCATCGCGGTCAACGTCGTGACCGCCTCGGCCGACGAGCTCATCACCCGGCTGGAGTCGGAGGGAGAGGCGACCCCGGCCGACGTCCTGATCACGGTCGACGCCGGACGGCTGCACCGGGCCAAGGAGCGGGGCCTCCTTCAGGCGGTCGAGAGCGACGTCCTCGAGGCCAACGTCCCGGAGCACCTCCGGGACCGGGACCGGCAGTGGTGGGGGCTCACCCGCCGGGCCCGGGTCTTCGTCTACGCCCCGGACCGGGTGGACGCGACCGAGCTGTCCACCTACGCCGACCTGGCCGACCCGCGCTGGGAGGGACGGGTGCTGATCCGCTCCTCCACGAACGTCTACAACCAGTCCCTCCTGGCGTCCATCATCGCCCACGAGGGTGAGGAAGCCGCCGAGAGCTGGGCCGAGGGCGTCGAGGGCAACATGGCCCGGGCGCCGAGCGGCGGTGACACGGACCAGATCATGGGCGTGGCGGCCGGCGCCGGCGACGTCGCCGTGGCCAATACCTACTACCTGGCCCGCCTGGCGGCGTCCGAAGATTCCGAGGAGCAGCGGGTGGCCGAGGCCGTGGAGGTCCTCTTCCCCGACCACGACGGGCGGGGCACCCACGTGAACGTGAGCGGGGCCGGCGTCACCCGGCACGCGGGGAACGTCGAGAACGCCGTCGCCCTGCTGGAGTTCCTCACGGGCGACGAAGCCCAGGAGCTCTTCGCCTCGGCCAATCACGAGTACCCGGTCAAGGCCGGAGTGGCGTGGTCCCCCACGCTGGAGGGGTGGGGCGAATTCCGGGCCGACACCCTGGACCTGACCGTGCTGGGCGAGCTCAACGACGAGGCGGTGCGAATCTTCGACAGGGTGGGAT
>JBKHJU010000321.1:0-3493 GCA_046537985.1 Longimicrobiales bacterium | reverse complement strand
CGTGTGGGAGGCGCCGTGACGGCGGTGAGCACCTAGCCTACGTTCCTGGATCGAAACCGCGGATCCCCGGGTCCCGGACCCGCGCGAAGGGACGGTTCCAGATAGTCGGTCAGGGAATCCTCCCTGACCTGCGGAGCGATTTCCGGCGGGATCTGCACGTGTGCCGACCCCGTGCTCTCGCGGAAATTGACCAGCCGTCCACCCCTCTCGCAGACCGATTCCAGACCTTCGCGAATGGTGGCGGCGGAAACCGCCGCGCGGATTCCCGTCTCCCGGGAGGGAGGGCTATCGGACTCCTTGAATCCGATGCCCCCGTGGCCGTTTCCCTCGGCGAACCACGCGGCGAGGGAAGCGTCATGCGTCTCCCACGGGGGAAGGGATCCTGGATCGGGGACATCGATCGCGCGCGCTTCCTGGTCCTCGATCTGGAGGGCCGCGACGTCGGTCAGACACGCCTGGACGTCCGGTTCCGAGAGCGTTGCCACGGCCTCGGCGGTCTCCGACAGGAGCTCGCCGTCTGGCTGTCTGTAGCGGACCTCGATCGTCGCGCCGGCCGCGGTCGGCACCCGGGCCCCGGGCGAGTGGCCACAACCCGAATCAGGCCCCTCGACTCCCGTGTCCACCATCCCCCACCGCTCATACCCGTACCAGTTCGGCGGGTCGGCGGCCACCACCGGATCGATGAGCACCGCCGGCCAGCTCGGAAACGGAAGGGGCCGGATGGACCGGATGTTGGGGTGCTCTCGCAGCTTCCCGATGACGTCCGGATCGGCTGGAAGCGTCGCCGAGACACCGTCCCCGAAGTCCTCGCGTAGCGCGGCTCCGAGACTCGAGAGCTCCTGCCGCACGGCGTCGCTCGTAGCATCCGTCGGGTCCGATCCGTCCCCTTCCTGGAAGACGAGGATCGCTCCGCCGGCGCTGGACGCGAGGGCGCAGACCTGGCCGTCGTCGAGAAGGCGCATGGGCTCGAGGGTCAGGTCGGCGGTCGCATTTCCCGAGACCACGCGCACCGACACGGTCTCGTCCGGATCCGGCCGGGGGCCGGAGACCCGGAACCATACGGGCACCACTCCCCCCGCCCGGATCTCGTTCTCCGCCTCGCGGTCGCCGCCGAACCAGAGGCTCTCGGCGGAAAGGGGGCCCGGAGGGAGCTCCTCCTGTTCGTCGTCACCCACGATCGAAGACTGACTCTCGCACGCCACCAGGGCGAGCAGGAGGAAGAGGAGGAGGGACATTGCGACGCTCCGGATGCACAGACTGCTGTTGTTGCACGGTACCCGGGGAATCGTTCGGATGCAACGGACGATGACTGCGAGGGGTGGCGGAACGCGGCTCCGCCGGCTTCCCACGATGACTCCGCCACTTCCGGACTCCTCCATCAGCCTTCCGATCCCCCGGCCCGCCCCGCTGCCGTCCCGGGCCCGGCCCGCCCCGGCCCCGCCCTACGCGGTCCGCTTCCGGTGGAGGCCCACGGCCATGGGCAGCGTCACGACCGCCAGGGCCGTCAGCGCCCAGAGCTCGGTGGCCACCTGGGGGATTCCGGCCCCGCGCAGGAGGACGGCCCGGACCATCGCCACGAAGTGCTTCATGGGGTTCACCTCGGCCAGCATCCGGGCCCAATCGGGCATGCTCTCCACCGGGGTGAAGATCCCGCTGAGGAAGAGGTAGAGGACCATGAGGAAGAAGGCCAGGAACTGGGCCTGCTGCTGGGTGTCGGACGCCGTCGAGATGATGAGGCCCAGCCCCAGGGCCGAGAGCAGGTAGAGCCCGCCCCCGGCGAAGACCAGGAGGAGGCTTCCCCGGAAGGGGATGTCGTAGACGATCCACGCCAGGAAGAGGCCGAAGGCCAGCTCCAGGATCCCCAGGAGGAGGAAGGGAGCCAGCTTCCCCGCCACGAACTGCCCCCGGGTGATGGGCGTGACGTTGAGCTGCTCGATGGTCCCCTGCTCCTTCTCCCGGGCGATGTTCAGGGCCGTCGTCACCGTTCCCACGATGGTGATGAGGATGACCAGGACCCCCGGGGCCATGAAGTCGTCGTAGTCGTGGTCCGGGTTGTACCACGCCTGGGTTACGATCCGGAGATCGGGCGTGGCGGGCGCGGATCGGACCGTCGGTGTGGCCGGTGCGGTCGGGGCCCCCGCTGCCGCCGCCTCGAAGGTCCCGGCCGCGATGCGCTGCGGCGCCACCGCCGCGTCACGCCGTTCCGCCCCAAAATCGGCCAGGATCCGCTCCGCGTAGGAGCGGGCCATGCCCGCCGACGCCCCTTCGCTCCCGTCGAAGACGAGGCGTACCGTGGCCGTGCCCGCCCGGCCCAGCTCCTCTCCGAATCCCCGGGGAATGCTCAGAACTCCGCCCACCCGGTCGTGCACCAGGTCGTGATCGGCGGCCTCCTCGGACATGGACGAGCGGACGACCTCGAATCGGCCCGAGGCGGTGAACCCCTCCACCAGGCTCCGGGACGCCGGGGAGCGATCCCGATCCACGAGGTGGAGGCCCATGCTGCGGACCTCGAAGGTGGCGGCGCTGGTCACGATGAGGAGCTGCACGAAGGGGGGCACGATCAGCTGCACCAGGAAGAGGCGGTCCCGGAGGACCTGGGCGAACTCCTTCCGGACCAGGAAGCCGACGCCCCGGAGCCATCTTCGGACGCCCTCCATCGCCCCGTCGATCCGGCTCATCGCCTACTCCAGCCGGGGCCGGAGGGCCCGGATGCTCGCGACCAGGAGCACCCCGGCCATGACGACCAGGATCAGGGTCTCGTCCCAGAGGGCGGACAGGCCGGCGCCCTTGAGCATGATCCCCCGGACGATGGAGATGAACCAGGTGGCCGGGATGATCAGCGACACGGGCTGGAGCCATTCGGGCATGCTCTCGATGGGGAAGATCATCCCCGAGAGGATGGCGGTGGGAAGGAGGGTCCCGAGCATGACCCCGAGCATGGCGGTCCGCTGAGAGGGTGTCCGCGTGGAGATGAGGACCCCGAAGGCCAGCATGACCGTCACGAAGAGGAGGCACTCGCCGAGGAGGAGCCAGAGGCTGCCCCGGAAGGGAACCGCGAAGACGAGCCGGGCGACGGCCAGGGTGCTCACGGCGTTCAGGAATGCCAGGGCCAGGTACGGAGTGACCTTTCCCAGGATGATCTGGGGTGGCGACAGCGGGGAGACCAGGAGGATTTCCATGGTTCCCGTCTCCTTCTCCCGGGAGACGGTGATGGCCGTCATCAGGGCCGAGACGATGGTCAGGACGAAGGCCAGGAGCCCCGGGACGAAGAGGAGCTGACTCTCCAGGGCGGGGTTGAAGCGGAAGTGGGTCCGGGACTCGACGCGCGGCGGGCCGATGGGAGCGGAGAGGGCGGCCGGCGAAGCATACGCCGCGTCGGTGGCCGACGGTGCGCCGACCACGGCCCCGCCGCCTGGCGTTGAACGGCTCGCTCCAGCGGCTAGCTCCCGTCGATACCCGTTCAGCACCCCCCGGGCATACGCCTCCATGGAGC
>JBKHJU010000320.1:0-3502 GCA_046537985.1 Longimicrobiales bacterium | reverse complement strand
GGCCCGGCCTCGGCTCCCTCCCCGAGGTCGTCGTCCTCCTCGAGGTCGTCGTCCTCCTCGAGGGGGATATCGGCCGGAAGATCCTGGGCGAATCCCGGCCCGGAGGCGAACCCTGCCCCTCCCGGTGAGCCTACCGAATCGCGGGGATCCGAAGGCTCGGCGACGGCTTCGGGATAGGCTGTGGATTCGGGGGATCCAGTGGATTCGGGAAAGCCCGTGGATTCGAGGGATCCGGTGGATTCGGGAAAGTCCGTGGATTCGAGGGCCCCGGTGGATTCCGAGGGATACGTGGGCTCCCGGAACGGCGTGGATTCCTCGAGCTTCCGGTCTCCGGCGGGACCGAAGGACTCGTGGGCGGCGACGCTCCTGAAGGAGACGGAAACCCCCGGAAGACCTTCCAGGCTCCGCCGGAGCTCGTCGATCCCGTCCCGTAGAGACCGGATGAAGTCCTCGACGGACTCGGGGGTCGCGGACGGCGGGATCCGTATCTCGTCGACGCCGGCGAGCCCGAGATCCCTGGCCATCTCGGCCAGACAGCCGTCCGAGTCCTCCTGGAGCTCTCCGTCGATGACGATGCCCCGGGAACCGACGCGAAATACGAGATCCCCGTCCCCGGAAGCCGCCGTTTCCAGCTCTGCCCGGACGCTGGGATCGTGCAAGGACAGCACCTCGCTCATGCTGTACGCCCGGGCGAGGGCGGCGACTGCACGCTCCGGAAGGCCCATTTCTCCGACTCCTTCGGTGCGAGTGGACGATCCGGCGGGTCGTTCCGGATCGATGGTCTGCCAGCGGCTCGATCCGCCGGCAACGGTTCCGGTTCAAACTAGCCGGGGAGAGTCCGGCTAGCGAGGATGCTCCCGCCCCACCCCGGCTCCGCGACCTTCCCGGTCCGGCCCGCTCTCCCGTCTCGGCGACCCGGCAGGGCGGGCGCCGGGGTTTCCAGGGTCCGTAGAGGGGCATTACGATTTCTTCATGTTCTGGATCCCGTCACGCCGACGTGTCCGGCTCCGTCCGCCGGGCGTCGGAGGCGAAGGAAATGGCCGCCGCGGCCGCCCCCTGGCCGGGGCCGTCCGGGAGGGCGGAGCCGTCGCCGGACTTCTGGTCGCCGTCGGCATCGCGTCTGTATTCCTCGCCGGTTACGTCCCCGGTGCGGAGGCCGGCGAGAATGCGCCCCGGACGACCGACGCCCCGGAGAGCGCGCTCGGTCCCGGGCCCGCCTCCGAGCCCGCCGACCTGCCCCCCTACCCCGGGGTGTACGCCTTCGTCGACGTGAACGTCGTCCCCATGGACGCCCGGCGGGTGCTGGAGCGACAGACGGTCGTGGTACGAGACGGGATCATCCGGGAGATGGGGCCGGTGGATTCCGTCGCGGTACCGGTGGACGCGGTCATCATCGAGGGAGGGGGAGAGCGGTATATTCTGCCCGGGCTCGGGGACATGCACGCGCGGCTCCCGGAGCCCGGCGGGGACGACGAGACCCTTCGGGACCTTCTCTTCCTCTACCTGGCCAACGGCGTCACCACCGTCCGGGAAGGCACGGGACGGCCGGGACACCTCGCCCTGCAGACCCGACTCCGACGAGAGCAGCTCTTCGGGCCGACCCTGTACGTCGCCTCTCCGCCCCTGGAGTACCGACCCACCTTCGACGCCGACTCCATGAACGCGGCGGTGACGGCCGTTGCCCTCGCGGGATGGGACCTGCTGCGCGTGTCCGAGACCCTGTCTCTCCGGGGATGGGATCTCCTGGCCCAGGAGATCGAGGATTACGCCATCGGATTCGGGGGGCCCGTGCCGGACTCGGTGGGGCTCCACCACGCCCTGGCTTCCGGCGTCTCCACGATCGACCATCTCGACGGGCTCATCGAAGCGGCGGCCTCGGACGCCTTCCAGGACCGGATCCGAGCCTGGTATGCCCCGACCGACACGACGGGGTCCCGCGTCGACGGCCGGACCGACGGTCGAGACCCACCTCCACCCCTCGACTCCCTGGCCGCCACCCTCAGCATCCGGAAGGCCCGGGCCGTGGCGGGAAAGGCCCGAGCCGCCGGTGTCTGGATGGTCCCCACCCTGAGCCGGTGGGAGCTCCGGCAGAGCCGGGAACGCCCCGAGGATCTCACGGAACGGCCCGAGATGCGATACGTGCCCCGGGAGACGAGGGGAAGCTGGGTTCGGGATAAGCGGGCCCTCCCCGCCGTCGACTCCCTCACGGCGGCCCGGACGATGGAGGTCCGGATGGCCACCACCAAGGCGCTCAATGACGTCGCCGGCGGCCTCGTTCTCGGCACCGCCTCGCCGGACCTCTTCAACGTCCCGGGCTTCTCCGTGCACCGGGAGATGGAGCTCATGCAGGAGGCCGGGATCACGCCGTACGAAATCCTCCTCGCCGCCACCCGGAGCGTGGCTCGCTACGCCTCCGCGGAGCTGCGGGAGGCCGGAAACTTCGGAACCGTGACCACCGGGAACCGGGCCGACTTGATCCTGGTCGAAGCCAATCCCCTGGAAGATCTCTCCACCCTTCGGGATCGGAGCGGCGTCATGGTGAAGGGACGCTGGCTCCCCCGCGCCGAGATCGAGGACCGGCTTCGGGAGATCGCCGACCGCTACGAGGGACCCGCCGAATAGGACGCCTGGGATCCTCCCACGACCCTCCGGGTGCCATCGCCCTGATACACGTACCGGAAGGTGAGACAGCCCGGTCGAGCTCCGGGACAGTAATACCCCACGATCTCGAGCTTCGCGTATCGCCCGTCGGCGGTGCGGACGGCGTAGGTGCGAGGACGAGGCGTCAGGAGATGGCTGGTGAAGGAGTAGTCGTACCACTCGGCGGTGGCGGCGTTCGTCGTGTCCCGCCTCGCCTCCGAGGCCACGTACCCCTCCCGAGGCGCCACCTCCACCGAGTCGAAGGGGACGGCCCCCAGATCCTGCAGCCCTCCCCGGCCGGCGAAGCCCTCACCCCCGTTGGCCACGATGTAGAAGCGCTGGAACGCCAGGTCCCACTCCGCCGGGGCCGGGTCTTCCACGACCGCCCTCCGGGAGAAGTCGAAGAAGATCCACTCCGACGAGGAGGACGCGTCCACCGTGTAGATCGTCGGCCCGATCACGGAGTCCCCCACCGGAGCCGGCCGGGCCGCCGTCGGAAGGTATTCCTGGACCGACGGCCGCTGGAGGGAGAACACGACCATGATCACGGCGGCCGCCGCCAGGATCAGGGCCACGCCTCCCACCACGAAGCGCTGCCACCGGGTCAGAGACCCGTCTTCACGATCGGGCATGGCCTCCCCTCGGTCTTTCGCTCCCCCGGAGGTCCGGGTACGGCCTTCGGGTCCTCCAGAATATCCATCCCGACACCGCGAGCCCCGCGGCGCCCACCCACACGAGGGACGGGGGCACGGACTCCAGCGCCCATCCCTGATCCGCCGAGACCAGGGCGACGGCGTTGTTCAGCCCGTGCCACGCCATGGCCGGAAAGATCGATCCGCTGAGGAGCACCACGGCAGTGAGG
>JBKHJU010000319.1:0-3525 GCA_046537985.1 Longimicrobiales bacterium | reverse complement strand
AGCGGACAGGACAGGACCTGAACCTGCGAGGGCTTCCGGCCATCGACGTCCGCCCTCGGCAGCACGGGTGCGCAGACGAAGAGTGTGACGTCTGTGAGAAGGCTGGAGCGGCCCGGTGGATTCTCATCGCGGGTCTGATCGCGTCGATCTCGATGGCATCCTACCCGACGTGGAGCGCCTGGCTCTAGCTGGTTCCAGAAAGTCTTCGAAGAAGCAGGGCGAGTCGAGATTCGAGCAGCCCCGATCAGTCCCTCGCGTGGAACTCACCAGCGTGGGAGGAATACCGTGAGTCTCTGTGGCCTCGATACGAGGAGAAGAACATATGAGGCACATACCGCTGATCGGCCGACAATCCTGTCCGTCTGGAGCACCAATCCGACGCGATCTGAAGACTCCACGGACAGGAGACCACGATGAAGCTCATGCGACGGGCCAGCCGATCGATACCACGGCGTAACATCGCCCATTCGACCCGGATCTTCGCCCTTCGGAGCAGGAGGTCGGACGGCGCGGACATCACCTTCGCCGTGCCGAGAAAGGCACCGGGAAGACTCTTTCACGTCAGCGCCCCTCCGGTCGGTCGACCGATTCTGACCAGCTCCCGCCGGTAGCACCGTCGGAAGGGGAAAGCAGAAGGCCCCGTCACTCGATGAGTGACGGGGCCTTCGTGTATCCAGGCGGATCGCGGAACGCGACCGGTCCGGTGGGGGCCCGTTCAGTGAGCGGAGGGGGTGGGACTCGAACCCACAAGGGCTTGCGCCCGCCGGTTTTCAAGACCGGTGCATTCGCCAGTTCTGCCACCCCTCCGGGGGTGTCGTAACCTAAGGGCCATCGGCTCTTTTCTGTACCCGCTGGCGACTGCTCCTCGAGGGGGGTGCCCCCAGACTGGCCTCCGGGGCTTCCTCGGTCGCCCCTTCTTCCCTCCTCCGTGCCGCCCGATCTTCCGACACGTCCGGTCGATGCGAGCCCACCGCGTCGGGAATCCTTCGTTTGACTTCCGCCGGGGCGCCGGCGAACCTCGTCCATGATGACGGAACCGTACGATGCCGTGGTCATAGGGGCAGGCCCTGCCGGCCTTGCGAGCGCCGCTTGCCTCAGGCACCGGGGCGTCGAGGCGCCGGTCCTCGAGAGGGATTCCGCCGTCGCCCCGGCCTGGCGATCCCACTACCGCCGGCTGCGACTGCACACGAACCGGAGGCTCTCGGGCCTCCCACACCTCCCCATCCCCCGGGACGCCGGTCGATATCCCCGGCGCGACGACGTGGTCGCGTATCTCGAGCGATACGCCTCAGAGCATGCAATCGAGCCGCGCTTCGAAACCGAGGTCGTCCGGGTGTGCCGCTCGGACGGCCTCTGGCGCGTGGTTCACCGCGAGGGATCGCTGCGAACCCGCACGGTCGTCGTGGCCACCGGGTTCACGGACCGTCCGAACCTCGTCCGTTGGCCGGGGGACGACTCCTTCCCCGGTCGAGTCCTCCACAGCTCCGAGTACCGCACGGGCGAGCCCTTCGCCGGCCGGAGCGTGCTGGTGGTGGGGTTCGGAAACTCCGCGGGTGAGATCGCCCTGGACCTGGTGGAGCACGGGGCCCATGCCGACCTGTCCGTCCGAAGCCCGGTGAACATCCTCCCGAGGCAGCTCCTGGGCATTCCCATCCTGGCCCTGGCCATCCCATTGTCCGTGCTGCCCCCACGGCTGGCCGACGCCGTGTCCGCTCCCCTCCTCCGGCTGGTCGTGGGATCCTACGACCGACTGGGGCTTCGGAAGAGCCGGAAGGGACCGTTGCGGCAGATCGAGGAGGACCGTCGCGTCCCGCTTATCGACGTGGGCACGGTGGAACTCCTGCGGACCGGTGGTGCGGAGGTGATGGGTGCCATCGACCGCATCGACGGGGCCACCGTCCACTTCAGCGACGGCTCCACGGGCTCCTACGACAGCATCGTGGCGGCGACGGGTTACCGCCCGTCCTTCGACCGCTTCCTGGAATGCTCGGACCGGGTCACCGACGACACCGGCGTTCCCCGGAAGAGCGGCCGACCTACGTCGCTGCCGGGCCTCTACTTCTGCGGGTTCTACGTCTCGCCCACCGGAATGCTCCGGGAGTTCGGGATCGAGGCCCGCCGGATCGCCGATCACATCGCCCGCCAGCTCTAGGAACCGGGCTCTCGGACGCCGGCGCCCGGCGGAGGCAGAAGCGCACAAGCCGTGTGGTGTCCACCGAATCGGGGGAGGTCCGGACGGGGCGTTTTCGCGGGGCTGCTCTTCGCTCCCCTCCTCGCCTGGCTCCCGCGGCGCTCCTCCCTCCCTTCTGGGCCACGGGGCTCTTCCTCTACCAGACCGCCATCGCCGACCCGAAGGGCTGGACCGTCCTCGCCCTGGACGGTCCCCGGGTCCCGTTCGCCTTCATGGCCCTGGTGGGTCTCGCCCTGGAGGACTCCGCCGGTCGGGGTCAGGAGAGCCGTCCCCAGACGCACTTCAGGTATCGGCCCTGAGGGAACCCGACGGGGTGATCCGGAGGGTGGCCCGTGATTTCCACCTCGTCCAGGGGCCATCCCTCGGCCCGGGCGGAGCGCACGACGACGTCCTGGAATTCCTCCGCCCCGATCCTGGACGAGCACGACGCCTGCACCAGGAGACCCCCCGGCCGCAGCAGCGACGTGGCCAGGGATGTCAACTTGCCATAGGCGGTCAACGCGTTCGAGCGGTGGCGGCTCGCCCGGGCGAAGGCGGGCGGGTCCACCACCACGAAGTCGAATTCCTCTTCGCGCCGGACCAGCTCCGTCATGACGGCGAACGCGTCTCCTTCGATGGTGGCGTGGCGACAATGCCGCACACGGGGGTCGCTCCGATTCAGGTCGAAATGCCGGCGCGCCTGCTGCAGGGCCGGGCCCGCGACGTCGACGCTCACCACCTCTCGAGCGCCGCCTCGAGCCGCGTGGAGGGAAAAACCGCCCGAGTGGGCGAAGACGTCGAGGACTCGAGCGCCCGAGGCCTTCGCCCCGAGTCGACGGCGGTTCGCCCTCTGATCGAGGTAGAATCCCGTCTTGTGTCCCTCGAAGGGGCGGGCTTCGAACCGAAGGCCCGTCTCCAGGAACGGCACGGGTCCCGGACGGGTCGAGCCGTGGAGGGCTCCGCCCTCGGCGACGGGACACGGACAGGCCCCGCCGGCGGCCACCCGGTCCGACGCCAGGAGGAGGATCCGCTCGGGAGCGAGGAGATCCCGCGCCGCGCCCGCCACGTGGCGAAGGTGGGGAATCCACGCCACCGAGTAGACCTTGAGCACCAGGGTTCGATCGTAGAGATCGGCCACCAGGCCCGGCATCCCGTCGTTTCCGCCGCTCAGGACCCGGAATCCGGTCGTCTGCCGGGATGCCACCCCGGTCCGACGACCCAGGGCGTCGGCGAGGCGGTTCCGGAAGAGCTCTCGACCGATCCGCTCCGTCTCCCCGTGTACCAGGACCCGGATGCGGATCGTGCTCTCGGGATCCCAGAGGCCGGCGGCCAGGAATCGGTTCCTCCGGTCGAAC
>JBKHJU010000318.1:0-3529 GCA_046537985.1 Longimicrobiales bacterium | reverse complement strand
TCGCCGCCGCGATGTGGGCCGCCAGCGTCACGATCTCGTGCTCGAGCTCGCCCAGGGCATCGGCATCGTCGAAGGGGGCGGGGACGGAGTCGCACACGGCAACCGACTCGGAATCACACATGACATCCTCCCGATCTCGAAGAACGACAATACCTTGCGGCTACACCTCGCCGCTGTCCACCTCAATCTAACGGGGGGTCGGGCGGCCTCTTCCGGGGCTCCTGGAGGGCCAAGGCCGGGTCCTGGGGACGAGGAAGCCTCCACCTCCCAACGGCGGTCCGGGAAGGGGCGACAGAGGAGGTCTACGAGGGCTTCGAGCAGGGGTCCCGCAGGCCGCCGACCTCGACGCCCGAATTCTGTCCATGATCGAATGGGACAGATTCTGGATGGAACCAAATCTGGATGGGACCGATTCTGGAAGGCGACAGCGCCTGGACGGGACCGATTCGAGGCTCCATCGCAGGCACAACTTTGACGGCCGAGCCCGCGCCGGTTTCGACGAGTCGACCCTCCGGCGTCCAGCCCTGCTATTCGAGGGCCTGCTTACTCGCCACCCCCGTACCACCGTCTCACCATCTCTTCCGCCGGCTTCCCCTCGGGCGTGAACCCGGCGGCACGGACCGAGGCCACGCGTCCGCCCCCGTCCCCGCCCCACCCCCGATCCCCCGTGGCCAGGTGCCACTCCCAGAAGAAGCCTCCCCGGAACCACGGCTCGTCCCATACCGTCCGGAAGAGGGCCTCGTAGGCCCGGGCCTGGATGTCCGGGTCGACCAGGGACGGATCGGTCCGGCGCTCCGACGGGAGGCTCCACTGCTCTCCCGCCGCGCCCTCCACGGACCGGTATCCGTATTCGGTGAAGAGAACGGGCCGATCGTGACGGGCCGCGAACTCCCGGAGATCCGAGACGATGGGCCTCCAGGCCTCCACGAGCTCCGCGACGCTCGCACCCGGGTCCGACGAGAGCGGGAAATAGGCGTCCACCCCGATGAAGTCGAGGTCGTCCCAGAACGGGGTCCGCGCGTAGGCGTCCCAGTTGGCGGCGTACGTCACGGGTCCGTCGTAGAGATCCCGGACGTCCGCGATGAGCCGCCGGAAGAAGTCGGGACGCTCGTCCACGAGACGAGTGAGCTCCGTGCCGATGCAGAACATCCCGACGTCGAGCTCCGCGGCCAATCGGGCCCCGCCGAGGACGTAGGCACGGTAGCCCTCCTCCCAACGCCGCCACTCCTCCTCCGACTCGGGCACGTATTCCCCGGCCCATCCGCTCCCGCCCCGCAGCCACACGTGGGGCTTGAGCAGCACCTTCATGCCGTGGTCCCGGGCCTGCTCCACCTGAATCCTCACGCCCTCGCTCCGCTCGCCCCAGTACTGGCCGTCCCGGTCGAAGACCACTTCCCCCGTCTCCCTCCGGATGAAGGCATAGGGTATGACGGCCACCCAATCGGCGCCGAGCTCGGCCACCTCCGCCATCCGATCCGGGGGCGTGGGACGGCGAGGGGCCTCGAGGGAGGCGCCATGGATCCGCGCGAGGTCGAGCCGCGGACCATCGATCCGAAGAGGCCCGGCCCCGTCGGGCGACCGCACGGAGAAGCCGGTGACGCCGACGGCGAGAACTCCCAGAGCCGCGACCGCGGCGGTGCCCCCCCACCTTCTCGAGCTCACGGTCAGCGCTTCGAGCTCACGGTCAGCGCCCGCCCTCCCGGGACGACTCATCCCCCGATTCCACCGGCGGCCTCGCTTCCACCGCCGGCTCGTTCCGGTAGCGGGCCACACCGTAGTGGACCTCCCGCGCGATCTTCGAGACCAACCAGAACGCGGCGACGACGGAGGCGATCCAGGCGCCGAGGATCAGGGTGCTGGGACCGACGAAGATCCAGATGTAGAGGGCGAGAACGGCCGCGAAGACGGCGCCCGCCTTCCAGCCCTCGGACTTGGCCCGCTCCCGGGCCCGCTCCCGACACTCCCGGCACCAGTGCCGACGATCCACGTCGGTGGCGTCCTTTTCCTCCAGGCACCGGATGCAGGTGTCCCTCTCCCGGGGTCCGCGGCCCAACTCGAAGGGAGTCATTCCAGGTTTCGGATCACGGCGTCGGTGAACTCGGCGGTGCCGGCCCTTCCGCCCATGTCGGCGGTGCGGACGTCGCCGGTGGTCATGGTCTCGAGAAGGGCCTTCCGCACCCGCTCCGCCTCCTCGCCCATCCCGACGTGCTCCAGTAGAAGGCATCCGGCCAGGGTGAGGGCGGTGGGGTTGGCGACGCCCGTTCCGGCGATGTCGGGAGCCGAGCCGTGGACGGCCTCGAACATGGCGTGATCCCGGCCGATGTTGGCCGCCGGCGCGAATCCGAGCCCCCCGATGAGACCCGCCATGAGATCGCTCAGGATATCGCCGAACATGTTCTCCATGACCAGGACGTCGAACTGGTGCGGATCCAGCACCAGGGCCATGGCCGTGGCATCGATGATCCGGTCCTCGAACTCCACGTCGTCGTACTCCTCGGCCAGCTGGCGGCCCACGTCCAGGAACAGCCCCTGGGTGTACTTGAGGATGTTCGCCTTGTGGGCCAGGGTCACCTTCTCGCGGCCGTTCTCCCGGGCGTAGTCGAAGGCGTAGCGGACGATCCGCTCGGCGCCGAATCGGGTGATGATCATGACGGACTCCGCGGCCGCCTTGGGATCCCCCTCCATGCCGATGTAGTGCTCCACGCCGACGTAGAGGCCCTCGGTGTTCTCGCGGATCAGGACGAGGTCCACGTCGTCGTACCGACCTCCGGGCAGGAAGGTCTCGGCGGGCCGGACGTTGGCGTAGAGGTCGAAGTGCTTCCGGATGGCGACGTTGATGGAGCGGAATCCGCTGCCCACCGGGGTCGTGAGGGGCCCCTTCAGCACGACTCCGTTGCGGTCGATGGACTCCAGGGTGTCCTCCGGCAGAGGATCCTTCACCCGATCCAGGGCGACGACCCCGGCGAGCTTCTCCTCGAACTCGAGATCCGCGCCCGACGCCTCCAGGATCTTCCGGGCGGCACCGGTAACTTCGGGTCCGATTCCGTCGCCCGGAATGACGGTGATGGTCTTCGACATATGACTCAGCGTCTCTCCTGAAATCGAGATGCGTATTCGTGGTCGGTGTGCTCTTCGCCCCACTGGACCAGCTCTTCCAGGAGGGTGGGCCGCTCGGTGCCCCCCTTCCTCGCCCTCCCGGCAATGTTCATGGACCGGCGCCACAGGGTGCCGGTCAGGGCCTCCCGACGGAGCTCGGCTCCGGCGATCTGCTCTCCTTCCGGCGTCACGGTCACGACCCGGACCGCCGTGAGGTCGGGGTAGTCCTGGAACAGGCTCCGAGTCTCCTCGCTGAAGAGGAGGATGTACGGGCCGGACCGGGCCCAGAGGCGACCGCCCCTCTCCAGGTGCTCGGCGGGCTGGACCGCACGAATCCCCACCGCCGTCCCCTCCACCGAGGCCTCGAGCCCCCGGGGATAGATGTAATAGGACTCCACCTCCGACGCCGAGGGCAGCACAGCCGGCTCCTCCT
>JBKHJU010000317.1:0-3531 GCA_046537985.1 Longimicrobiales bacterium | reverse complement strand
TCCCTGGTCTCTCCGGCCTCCGGACGCGTTCGACTCCGGCGACGGTCCGCCCGACCGGCGGGGTCTCCGACCGGGAGCGCCGCCCGACGCTCCTCCCCGCCGTCGTCCGCCCCGGCCGTACTCCCTGGGCTACGAGTTCGTGGCGGGAGCCCGCGTGGTGGCCCTGAACGACCCGCTGGCCGAATACTTCGAGGTGGATCGAGGGGTGCTGACGGTGGATGTCCTGGACGGAAGCCCGGCCCAGGAGGCGGGCCTGCGGCCGGGGGACGTCATCGTGGCCGTGGGAGACGAGCCGGTGGCGTCCGTCGAAGACCTCAGGACGATTCTCCTGGGGCCACGGGGTCGCTCGGTGGAGCTGGAGATCGTGCGCCAGGGAGAGGAACGGAGGATTCGGCTTCCGTCTTGAGCCGCTTCCCCGTCCGAGCTACTTCCGCCTGTCCTTCTCCTCGGCTTTCCGGCGCTCCCGCTCGGCCTCCTTCCGGTCGTGCTCGGAGAGCAGGGAGTCATAACGGACCGCCTGCTCTTCGCTCAGGACGGACCGGATGGACCGGCGGGTCTGCAGGAGTACGGCTTCGAAGTGGGGCTCGTAAATTGAATCCCGCTCCTGGCGGAGGGCGCGAAAGCGGGGATCGTACTCGTCCTTCATCTCGCGCCGGAGCGCCCGGACCCGGTCTCCGTGGATGTCGACGATGGAGTCCACCCGAGCCTCCTGCTCCGGAGTGATCCCCACCCGGTGCACGATCAGGCGCCGATCCTCCCCGTCGTCTCCCCGCTCCTCGGCCTCGGCATCGGTAGAGCGCGTGTCCGGGTCCCTTCTCTCCCCGGTCTCACCGGCGGGCTCCCCCCGCGGTCCCCCGTCCGGGTCGTCCCCCGAGGTCGGAGAGGCCGTGGTAGCCGATCCCGCCCCCTCCGAGGATTCGTCGGCTCGAAGGAGGCCGTCGGTACGTTCCCACGCCAGTCCCAGAAGGAACCCCGTGGCCAGGACCAGGAAGAGAACCCCCATGGAGGCCAGTCGGGTGCGGGCGGTCGGATTCATCAGAACCCCTCGATGGCCACGGTCAGAACGACGGACATGTCATCCGGATCCTCCTCGGCCACGGCCCGGATCGGGCCACCGTCCACGGCCGCGTCCAGCTCTTCCCCCTCGCCGACCGAACCTTCGGTCGCCGGGACGGTCGGCGATCCGACCATCCCGGATCGCACGGCGGCGGAGCCGTCCGGCCCCGGGGCCTCCGACTCCGTCGCCGTGGCGTCGGCGGAAAGGACGATGAGCGCCGCCGCCCCCGCGGCCACGGCCATGGGAACCACGGCCCGGGACCACGAGAGCACGACGTCCGCCACGGTCATGCGCTCCAGCGCCTGACGACGGCGGACGAGCTCGGGCGCGACGAGAGCCAGGGTTCGGACTTGGAAGCGATCCCAGTAACCGGGATCCTCCCACGCCGGATCGAGGGCCTCGAAGCCGTTCGGGGTCTCTTGCTCACGCATGGGTCAGCCGACCATCACCTTGGGGGTCAGAATCCTCCTCAGCTCCTTGCGGGCGAAGTGGAGATGGGACCGGACGGTTCCGGCCGGCATCTCCAAACGCTCCGCGATCTCCCGATGCTTCCATCCCTGTACGTCGTGCAGCAGCACGACTTCCCGCTGAACCGGCGTGAGCCGCTCCAGCGCCGCCTCCAGGACCCTCCGGAGCTCCCTCTGCTCGTAGACCCTCTCCGGGCCCGGAAGCCTCGATCCCGCGCTCTCGGGGATCTCCTCGGTCATCCGGATGCCTTCCCGACGCAGGAGGTTTCGGGCCCGATTCCGGACGATGCTCAGGAGCCACCCACCGAAGCGTTCCGGATCGCGACAATCCTCGAGACGGCGAAGCGCCACCAGGAAGGCGGTCTGGGCCACGTCTTCGGCGTTCTCGTGATGCTTGGTCACCGAGAGCGCCACCACATAGGCCGCGCGCTTGTAGCGCTCCACCAGAATGCCGTATGCCCGCTCGTCTCCGCCCCTCGCGCGAAGCACGAGGGCGGCATCGTCGAGATCTCGAGGCGGCGCGTCCATGAGGACACCCGAGGAAGCGAAGGTGTTGAGGGATCCGGCACCGGCCGAACACCTCCGAATACCCGGGAAAGATAGGTGGGGGGTCCCCGGAATGACAAAGGAGCTCCCCGCGGAGAGCTCCTCGTTCAGTCACCCGAAGTGTCGCGGGAAGGGAAGCCCGGGCACCTCCTCAGGCGGCTCCCTTCCAGCGGCCGTAAGGCAAAGTCGGTGTGGGCTGGACCTTGCCACCCCATACGAATGCCTGGATTCGCGGCGACCGCCGGGCGCCGTTTGCCCCCTGCCGACCGTCCGCGATCACGATTCCGGGCACGTCGTGCCACTTCCCGTCCCGTCCCTCGGACCTGCCCTCTCCCGCGCCTTTCCTCATCTCGATTCTCCACGCGCTCGAAGCACCCCGACACCCTTCAGGCGAAGAAGCACCCGGGGCCCTGATCATCCGGGTCTCATAGGTGCAGAAGCCGTGCCCGGAGAAGCCGCCGGGAAAGACAGGGGGAGTCATCCCTTGTGGCACAAGCCCTCTGGACGCTTCCGCGAAGTCGGGAGCATCGGATCGGAAGCGCGCCCGTCGGAAAAGCGACCACTCGAGAGGACAGTGAAACGTGTGCTTTCGACACGCCGTCGGTCGACGGGGAGCTCCGGACGCGAGAGTTACTCGGACCCCGAGCTTCCCGAGCCGGTGGGCCGGGAGCGCTCGTAGAGCTCACGGAGGTCTTCCTCGTAGAGGGCGTCCAGAGGACGGTCCACCGTGATGAGTCGCCGGCGGGGATCTTCGGGGTCCTCGGATCGGAAGAAGGAGAGGTGCATCAGGAGGGCGCCCGGGTCCGGACGGCTTCCCGTGATCGTCCGCCCCGAGATGCGGACGATCCATTCCTCACCCTCCACCTCGAAGCGTCGCGACGGAAGCTCCTCGGGGGGGCGGGAGTCGCCGGGTGGTGGTGCCTCCATGGCCACCCGGACCGGTGTGGGCACCGAAGCGGGTCCGGCCGGCTCTCCCTCCTCCGCGGCCGGCTCTTCCTCGTCGTCGGCCCTCCTCGGTGAGGTGACCGCGGAGGATCGCGGTGAGACGGGGAGTTCACGGTTCGGGCGATGAGGGATCCGTCGGAGTGGGATCCCGGCTCGGGAGGCGCCGAAGAGTCAGGCTCCGAGGGACGAGCCGGTTTCGGGGCCCGGCTTCAGCCGGCGGCCACGGCCAGTCCTGCGGCGAGGGCCGCGTTCGTGGCGAGGTTCCAGGCCACGTTGGAGCCCAGCGCGGGGATCGGAACCGGCCGATCGGATCCCCGGAGGGTGGAGACGACCCACCGGCCCGGAGAGATCAACAGGAGGCTGGGCAGGATGGCCCAGAGGCTCGGCAGGGGAAGCCATCCGGCGAGGACGGCTCCGGCGATCCAGGCCGGCACCAGTAGACCCGCCAGGAGATAGACCAGAGCCGCGGCCGGCCGGCCCAGCCCCAGAACCAGGTTCCGGCGACCACCTCTCCGG
>JBKHJU010000316.1:0-3531 GCA_046537985.1 Longimicrobiales bacterium | reverse complement strand
GAGGGACGTAGGGGCCCGATGGGTCCTCCGGCCGGCATGGATCCTCCGGATTCTCTCTCCTCCAGCCTCCCCCTCCCAACCGGGTTCGCCGGGCGAGACCGCGATCAACGACCCGTCGGTCAGTTCGGCCACGATGCCCAGGTCGTCCATTACCACGGGGCGCACCCGACCCCGGATCCCGAGGAGGCGGGAGAAGAGATAGACGACGGTCTCCAGATGGCCACCGTGGCGCAGATATCCACCGGCCAACAGGATCTCGAGCATCCCGATGCCCCGGAGGTCGAAGGTCGTCGGCATTGCCGCCACGAAGCTCTCCAGATAGCTCCGAACGAGGGCGCTCACCTCGCTGGGAAGGGTCTCGATCGGCCCGTTCGCCCCCCGGCTCATCCGCCGCAGCCACGAGCGCAACCGAGGCGTGCTTCGATCCTCCGGGAAGCGAAACTCGAGAAAGCCGACCAGGTCCTCGACCGAGGTCGACCACGGATCGGCCAGCCGAAGAAGATGGTCGGCCAACGGCTCCACCGCCGGCATCCGAAACGCCCGGCTCAACCGAGCCGCGGCCCCGGCGCTGCGACCCGAGGGGAGGAGGTGGGTGGAATTGTGGGTGTGACGGACTAGCCGGGAGCCGAAGGGCTCGAAGAGGGGGTATCCGCCCAGGCAAAGCAGGCGAGGCCCGATCTCCGGCGTGCGACGGAACCGCTCCAGGCGAGTCCCGTCGGGAATACGAATCCGTCGAGTGATCTCGACGGAGGCCCCGTCCGGCGGGCCGGAGAGGACCGGACTGATCCATGAGCGGGGAGCCGCCTCGCGAGCACGCCGCTGGATCCGGGTCCGGTCAGTCAAAGAGCCTCACCTTCCAGGTTGCCCTGGGGGCTGGAGGAAGCGAAAGCCACCACGCCGGCGGACGGCGGGCGGCTCTCCTGGATTCGCTCTGGACTTCATATTCTGGTGGCCCAAGGCCGCCGAGGCACGGGCTCGGGTGTAACGATCCATCCACAGAAGCGTAACGGCCCGATCGCGCTCCAACGGAAGCGCGCCTTCGCCCGGGCACCCGACTCGAAATCACCCGCCGGCTTCGGACTCCGCCTTCTCGGCGTGATGCTTGATCGTCTTCCCTTCGACCAGGAAGACGACGTCCTCCGAGATATTCGTGGACAGATCCGCGATCCGCTCCAGGTTCTGCGCCACCCGCAGGATCTCGAGGGAAGGCGAGATTCGCCGCGGCTCCTCCAGCATGTGGCTGACCAGGATCCGGAACATGGAGTCCCGGAGGTCGTCGACCCGGTCGTCGGTCTCGCAGACCACCCGGGCGGTCCCCGTGTTCCGAGCCACGTACGCGGCCAGGGAATCGGAAAGCATTCCCATGGTGACATGGGCGATCTCGTCGAGCTCCCGGACCTCGGGGATGGCCGACATGCCTGCGAGGTTGTTGGCCGCGCTGGCGATGTTCGTGGCGTGATCTCCCACCCGCTCGAGATCGTTGGAGATCTTCAAGGTGGTGAAGATCTGACGCAGATCCCGGGCCATGGGCTGCTGGAGAGCCAGGAGCTCGATGGTCCGCTCGTCCACCTCGATCTCCAGGGCGTCGATCTTGGCGTCGTCCTCCTGGATGCTCCTGGTCTGGGAGGCGTCCCGCTCGAGCACGGCCTTGCATGCCCGATGGACCAGATCCTCGGCGAGTCCCGCCATCTCCAACAAGCGATCCTGCAGCGTGTCGAGCTGGTCGTGAAAGTGCCGCCGGCGCTGGGCGGCGTCCGAGTTCATCATCCGAACCTCCCGGTGACGTAGGCCTCCGTCCGCTCTTCCCGGGGACTCGTGAAGATGGCGTCGGTGGGACCGTACTCGATGAGCTCACCCATGTAGAGGAAGGCCGTGTAGTCGGAGATCCGGGCCGCCTGCTGCATGTTGTGGGTGACGATGACGATGGTGTACTCCTGCTTCAGCTCGTAGATCAGATCCTCGATGCGCTGGGTGGCGATGGGATCGAGGGCGGAGGCCGGCTCGTCCATGAGGACGATTTCCGGCTTCACGGCCAGGGTGCGGGCGATGCAGAGGCGCTGCTGCTGGCCGCCGGAGAGGTTGTACGCCAGCTCGCCGAGCCGATCGTGGACTTCGTCCCAGAGGGCGGCCCGGCGCAGGGACGTCTCCACCAGGGCGTCGAGGTCTCCCTTGAAGCCGTTCACCTTGGGTCCGAACGCCACGTTCTCGTAGATGGACTTGGGAAAGGGGTTCGGTTTCTGGAACACCATTCCGATGCGCCGGCGCACCTCCACCGGATCCACCTGCTCGTCGTAGAGGTTCTCGCCATGGAAGAGCACCTCTCCGTCCACGCGGGCGTCGGGCACCAGGTCGTTCATCCGGTTGAAGCAGCGAAGCAGGGTGCTCTTTCCGCACCCCGACGGCCCGATCAGGGCCACGACCTGATTGGCCGGGACCACCAGGGAGATGTCGTTGACGGCTCTGTTCGTCCCGTAGTGGACCGAGACGTCCCGGGACTCGAGGGCCGGGGCCCGACCTCCGGTGTCGATCCCGTACGTCGTGGACACGCTCTCCTCGCGGGTGAGCTCGGTGCTGGTCCGCTTCTGTCCGATCGCGGAACCGGCGGCCGGGGCCCGCCGGTCGGAGGACGTCCCTGGCTCGGACGTCACGCTCTCCGATCGAACGCTCTCGGATCCTGCGGTCTCGGATTCCATTCTATGGGATTCCATCTAGAGGCGCCTCTGGTACTTGTTCCGCAGAAGGATGGCTACCGCGTTCATGGACAGGAGGAGGACGAGGAGGACGATGATGCCCCCGGCCGCCAGGGCCCGGAACTCGTCCTGGGGCCGCGACACCCAGTTGAAGATCTGGATCGGCAGCACCGTGAAGGGATCCATGATTCCCTCGGGGGTGAACGCGAGGAAGGTCAGAGCCCCGATCATGATCAAGGGCGCCGTCTCTCCCACCGCCCGGGACAGGGCCAGGATCGTTCCCGTCAGGATTCCGGGAAGGGCCATGGGAAGGACCTGGCTCCGGACCATCTGCCAGCGGGTAGCCCCCAGGCCGTAAGCCGCCTGGCGAATGGAGTCGGGGACCGCCCGGATGGCCTCCTGGGAGGCCATGATCATCACGGGCAGGATCAGCAGGGAGAGGGTCAAAGCCCCGGAGATCACGCTCCGCTCCAGGGAGAGCAAGCGGACGAAGAGGGCGAGTCCCAGGATCCCGTACACGATGGACGGGACGCCGGCCAGATTGGCTATGTTTGTCTGGATGGCCCGGGTGACCCGGTTCCGGGGAGCGTACTCCTCCAGATAGATTGCGGCTCCAACGGAGAGGGGAAACGAGATGAGCGCCGTGAGCCCCAGGATCCAGATGCTTCCCCAGATCGCCGCCTTGATCCCGGCCCGCTCGGGAAAGCGGGACGGAAAGCTGGTCAGGAACTGGACGTCCAGGACCGCGATCCCGTCCCGGATCACGTCGAAGAGGAGGGCGGCCAGGACGACCACCCCCACCAGCGTGGCGGCGGCGGCGGCGAGCTCGAAGACCGCGCCC
>JBKHJU010000315.1:0-3535 GCA_046537985.1 Longimicrobiales bacterium | reverse complement strand
TGGCCGAGATCAACGCCGAGGAGGACGAGGGCGAGGGCGAGGGGAACGGCGCCAGCGCGAACGGTAATGGTGCGAACCCGAAGGCCAGCGGCGCCGGGACGGCCGACGCCAACGGAAAGCCCGCCGGCGGCGGCGCCGCGACGGAAGCCGAGGTTGCCGAGGAGGCCGAGGAAGTGGGTACCGGCGCGTGACCGAAGAAGGCGCGAACGGAGCGAGAAGAAAGGAGCGGTCCCTCCCGGTGATGAACTCCGGGGGGGCCGTTTCCGAAGGGGCCAGGGCGGCGGCCGCCGCCGAAGCCGAGGCCGCCCTGGCCGAGGCCGAGGCCCGGACGGGCCGGCGTCCCGACCCCGAGCCCATCGAGCTGGACGAGAACGAGCAGGAGCTCCTGGCCATGGAGCTGGAGAGCGTGGGGACGGTTCCCTCCGCCGAGCGGCGGGCGGCCTACGACGCCCTGGCCGACGCAGTGGAGGACGGCACGGTCTCCGCCGAGCTGGTCCCCCTCCTGGAGCGCCTCATCGCCGTCTCCCTGGAGAGCGGGCGGGCCCGCCGGCGCTACCTGGCCGAGGGAGAGAAGATCCTCACCGACCTCTTCAAGCGGACGCCCGCCGGAAAGGAGCTGCTTGGGGTCATCAAGGGAGTGAACAAGGCACTGGAGGTGCTCGACGGCCGGACCGTGAGCGGCGTGAAGGTGGGCCTCCGCACCCTGGGCCACATGCGGATCTCCCTGGAGACGGAGGACCTGAAGCTCACGCTGGCCGTGCGGCCCAGCGCCGTGGCCGTGGAGAGCATGTCGGTGCTGGGGGGAAAGAAGGGCTGAGCGACGCTCCGGCCTCGCGGCTGAGCGACGCTCCGGCCCCGCGGAGGTCGGGCCGGCCCCGGCGGGCGAAAGTCCCGGGCCCGGGGGATCGGCCGCAGCCTACTCCCAGATGTTGAACGGGTCGCGGGTGAAGCGTCGATCCTCTTCCCGTCCGAAGCTTTCCTTCCGCGACCCCTCTCCTCGCGACCCCTCTCCTCGCGATCCTTCCCCCCGCGAGCTCTCTCCGGGCGAGCTCTCTCCGCGCGAGCTTTCGGCGCCCGAACCTGGCGAGGACGGGCGACGGCTCGGCATCGCACCCACGTCCCGGCGGATCCCCTCCCGCCCCTCCACCTTCCGCGTGTGTCGTCCCTGAAGGATGCGGGTGACGGCGTCGAGGGCGGCCTCCGCGGCGGCTTCCCGGATGATCCTTCCTTCCGCCGGCACCAGTCCCGTGGCCCGCCTCTCGCCGTCGCGGTGCACGGCCTGGATGGTGGTCGTCACGAAGCGGCCTTCCCGCAGCACCACCTCTTCCATGTCCACCGCCTCCAGGATGAGGATCCGGGAGGAGCGATCGGTGACCGGGCGGGCGTCCAACGCCCGCTCCACGGCCCGGAGGGCGGCGCCGACGAAGAGCCCGGGACTCACGTCCTCCAGGCTTCCGACCCGGACCGTGCCGACGTAGCGCTCGCCCCCGGCCTCCACCCGGATCCGGAGCTCGACGCCCCGGTCGTCTCCGCCACCGCCGAGGAGGACGTACTCGCCCAGGGAGAGGGGAAGCAGGCCATCCGAAAGCCGACTCCCGGCGGGGGGGGCTCCCTCGGCGCCCGGTCCCTCTCTTCGTCCAGGCCTCTCCTCTTGGCCCCGAGCCTCCGCTCGGGCCGCGCCTTCGGCCTCGGCCGGGGGAGGCTCGGGCACCGGGGAGGTGCCGAGCTCAGCGACGGGCTCGGGAGGGGCTTCGTGCGGAGTGGAGCCACGGTCCCGGTCCCGGTCCCGGTCCCGGAGGCGGTCGATGATGGCGTCGATGTAGGCGGCCGAAGGGATCTCGGCCTCCCTCCGTCGGGCCTCTTCCCTCTCTTCCCTCTTCCGGGACGCCTCCCTCTCCTCCGACGCCTTCCTCTCCTCCGCACGGCGGTCGATCCCGCTCCGGCGATCCTCCTCGTCCCGACGGTCCTCCCGATCCCGACGATCACTCTCGCCACGGCGATCCTCGCCGGAGCGCCGATCCTCGTCGGACCTGCGATCCTCGGGCGTCCTGCGGTCCCCTTCCGAGCGACGATCCCCCTCGGAGCGACGATCCCCCTCGGAGCGACGATCCTCGGTCGGCCCCGGCTCCCCGGCCCTGTCGGCTCCTCCCCGCCGGGGAGGAGCATCGGCGCGCGAGAGCCACCCTTCGGGACCCGCGGGCTCGGCCTCGCCGACCCGGGACCCGATGGCTTCGCGGGAGGTCGGGCGTTCGTCCGATTCGGTGTCCGGGGTCCCCACGGTCTCCGCGGTCCCCACCGTCTCCTCGGTCTCCTCGGTCTCCCCGCTTCCGACCCCCGAGGCTTCGAGCTCCGCCTCCTGGACCAGGGGCCGCTCCGGCACCTGCCAGAACTGCTCCTGCCGGCGCCCGAGCTGTTCCTCCACCTCCACGTCGACGACGTCGGGGGAGAGCTCCAGGTCCAGGGAGCTCAGGAGGGCCGAGCGGATCTCGCGGCGGACCCGGTCCGGAGAATGTCCCGGGGCAACGGCGGCGTGAAGCGATCGAATGGCTCCGGACTCGTCCCGCTCGACGCGGGATTCGGTCACCCCGAGGAGGGACGAGACCAGAGACTCGATGCGCTTAACGAGCTCGGGCGACGGTATCTGCATGGTCGGGTCGATCGGTGATGGCGCCATGGCGGCTGCTCCGCTCGGTTCGTGCCGTGCCGCGAATTCGGAAAAACCGGATCGGGGCGAACATGATAAACATATGGTTATGTGGATTCCCTGGCGAGTATTTTCTCGGCGACAGGCAACGCAACATCCGGCGTCACACAGCCCTCATCGCGGTTCGTCACGGCGTCCGAATTCCAAAAACCGGGCCGGAGGGCTCTCCAGCCACCGGGCCAGGCCGGGGGCCGTCCGGTCCCGCTCCGAGAGGATCGGGTCCGTCACGGGCCACTCGATGCCGATGTCGGGATCGTCCCAGCGGACGCCGCCCTCCCCCTCTCCCCGATACGTGGCCGTGCAGAGGTACTCCACGTCGGTGGGGCCCTCCAGGGCACAGAATCCCCTCGCGAATCCGGCGGGAGCCCACATCTGAACGTCGTCCTCGGCGTGGAGCTCCCGGCCCACCCAGCGCGCCATCGTGGGCGAGCCCCGACGAACGTCCACCGCGACGACGAAGGCCCTCCCCCGGGTCACCCGCATGAGCTTGCCCATGGGCGGAGACCACTGGAAGTGGAGCCCCCGGATCACCCTCTCCCCGGAGGTGGACTGGTTGAGCTGCACGAATTCCGCCGGCAGCCCCGCTTCCAGAAAGATGTCCTTCCGGTAGACCTCGCGAAACGCCCCCCTCCCGTCCCGGAACACCTCGTTCCGGACCATGAGGACGTCGGGAAGGTCCTCGACCCGCTCGACCTCGACGTTCATGGGCGGCCTGCGCCAGGCGACCGGGTCCCGGCCATCGATCGCGACTCCGCGGGTCGCTCGGGGGTCATGGATCGTCCGGGAGTCATGGATCGCTCGGGGGTCGTGGATCGTCCGGGGGTCGTGGAT
>JBKHJU010000314.1:0-3546 GCA_046537985.1 Longimicrobiales bacterium | reverse complement strand
ACCAGAACTTCCGCGACGCCTCGGTCTGGGCCCTCTGGAGGACCGGGTCCCGCGTGCGTCTGGGCTCGGTGACCGGAAACTCCACGGAGACGTTCTCCACGCCCTGGCGGGGCGACGTGATCCGGCTCGAGGTCGACTTCCTCGGGGGAGGAGAGTACAGGACCGAGAGCTACCCGGTGAACGAGGGCGACCACCTGGAGCTGACGCTGAGGCCCTGAGCGGAGGCCGGCTGCACGCTCGGGCGTCGTAGGGGGCCCGGATCCGGCGCTTCTCGGGCGACGGGGATCGGCTCACCCCTCCACCATCCCCTCCTCCACCTTCGCTTCTTCGAGGACGGCCTGCTCGAGGCGAGCCTCGTCGTCCACGACCCGACGCATCCAGGTTCCGCGGAGGAACCACCCCACGGCCAGGCCTCCCGAGAGGATGTTGGAGACGGGAAAGCCCCACCAGATGCCTTCGGGTCCGAACTCGAGCGGCATCGAGAGGAGCCACGCCAGGGGGAAGCGGAAGACCCAGAACGCCATGATGGAGAGGGCCATGGCCGCGATGGTGTTGCCGGCCCCGGCCAGGGCTCCGCTCATGACCATCTGGACCCCGAAGAATCCGAAGCTCAGGGCCATGATCCGGAGGAAGCGAGCTCCGGTCTCGATGACGTCGGGCTCGTCGGGAACGAAGGCCTCCACCAGGGGACCGGCCACGAGGAAGATGGCCATGCCGGCCACGGTGAGCCCCACGAATCCCGCGGCCATCCCGATCTTCGCCGCGGAGGCGGCCCGGTTCTGCTTCGCCGCTCCGACGTTCTGGCCTACGACGGTGGACGTGGCCATGGAGAGGCCCATGGCCGGGATGATGACGAAGGAGAGGATCCGGACGCCGATCCCGTAGGACGCCACGATGGTGGTGCCGAAGGTGGCCACCAGGACCATCATGACGACGATTCCCATTGCCCGGGTGGACTGTTCGATGGACGACGGCACGCCCAGGCGGATGATGGTGGAGATGACCTCCCGGTCGGGTATCAGGTGTCGTGCCCGGAGGTGGAGCCCATACCGGCCGCTGAAGAGGATGAGGAGCCCCACGAACCCGGCGAGGCCCTGGGAGCCCACCGTCGCCCATGCCGCTCCCACCACCCCCATGGCCGGTATCGGACCCAATCCCATGATCAGGATGGGGTCGAGGAAGAAGTTCAGGACCACGGTCCCCCCCACCACGTACATGGGGGTCTTCACGTCTCCCACTCCCCGGAGCAGGGCCTGGAACACGTAGTAGGCGAAGACCGCCACCATGCCCAGAAAGGAGATGCGGAGGTAGCCGATGGCCATCTCGGCCACGGCCGGCTCGGGTTGATAGAGGAGCATGGCGGGCTCGGCCAGCAGGAAGCCCGCCACCGAGACCACCACGGAGATGATCCCCACCACCAGCAGGCTCTGTCCCGCTGCATGGTCCACCGCCTCCTCGGCCCGGGCCCCGAAGTTCTGGGCCACCAGGATGGCGCCCGCGATGGACATCCCGCCTCCCACCGACACCATGAGGAAGAGGACGGGGAAGGAGAGGGAGACGGCGGCGACGGCCTCCTCGCCCAGCCGGCCCACCCAGAACGTGTCGATGAGCTGATAGAGGGTCTGGAAGACGTTGGTGACGACCACCGGGAGGGCGAGCTGTATGAGGGCCCCGAGGATGGGGCCTTCGGTGGCGTCCCTGGCGCCGCCCCGGGCGGGGACGGGTGTGTCGGGTGCGCCCGATGCGTCCGGTGGGGTCACGAGGGGTCCTCCGGCTCCCGCCCCGGAAAGGTCACGGGAACCCAGCCCCGAACGCTGTTGACCAGCCAGATCTTCCGGGCGCGTGCCAGGTCGCCGGTCATGACGGGCGCCTCCTCCACCATCCCCTCCTCCAGGAGCTCCGCCCGGAAACAGCCGGCCAGGAGGCCGGAGGAGCGGGTCGGCGTGAGCCGGCGTCCGTCGATCTCCAGGACCACGTTTCCGCGGGTGAACTCGGTAATCTCGCCCCTCTCGTTCCAGAGAAGGACGTCCAACACGTCCGGACGGGCCGCACGGTGGCCATCGTAGACCACCCGGTGGGTCGTCTTGTGGAAGAGGAAGCGGTCCCCGGAGTCCACCGGAGCTTCGGCCAGGGCGACCTGGCCGGAGTCGTCGGCGCCCGGTCGCCGGCCCGACGCGGCTTCCGCGGAAGCTGAAGCCCTGCCCGCGGAGGTCCCTTCGAGGGCCGCGGGGTCCAGGGGCTCGACCGTGACCCCGACCTCTCCGGCCTCGGACAAGGTCGTCCGTACCTTGTATGCTCCAGCGTACGCGTCTGCCGGGTCGCCCGCCCGCGTCTCCACGGCCGGGGGCGAGCTCGCGCGCGCTCGCTCCGTTCCGGGTTCCCGTGCGGGTTCCCGCGGCCCTCCGGCCCCGACCGAGGCGTTCCGATCGGCGCCCCTACGGGCCACCTCCGCCAACGCCTCCCGCAGGGCGACCTCCGGGAAGGGACGGCCGAAGTAGGTCGCCGAATCCCGCATGCGGGCCAGGTGGCGCTCGAGGCGCCGGTACCGTCCTCCTTCCAGGCGCAGGGTCTCCAGGAGATCGAATTCGGGCCACCGCTCGGTGAGGATGCGGGCCTTGGCCCGGATCTCGTCGTACTCCTCGGCGGCCGTGGATCCCCAGGTGATGCCGCTCCCGGTTCCGTAGACGGCGGTCCGGGCCCTCCGGTCGATTCGGAGGGTGCGGATGGGCACGTTGAAGACGGCGTCCCCCGATCCTCCTTCCACGTATCCGATGGCGCCGCAGTAGACCTCCCGGGGCGAGGACTCGAGCTCGGCGATGAGCTTCATGGTGCGAATCTTGGGCGCGCCCGTGACCGACCCGCTGGGGAAGAGGGCCCGAAGCACGTCGACGAAGCCGGCGCCCCGGGGTAGGGTGCCGGTGACCGTGGAGGTCATCTGTAGGACGGTGCGATACCGCTCCACGTCGAAGACCCGGGGCACCCGGACGGAGCCGATCGCGGCCACCCTACCCAGATCGTTCCGCAGGAGGTCGACGATCATCCGGTTCTCGGCCTGCTCCTTCTCGGAGTCCCGGAGCTCCCGGGCCAGGGCCTCGTCCTCCTCGAGCCATCGACCCCGGGGCCGGGTCCCCTTCATGGGACGGACCGTGACCTCCCGCCCCCGGATCTGGAAGAAGAGCTCCGGGGAGGCGGAGACGACGGTCTGGTGGTCGAGCTCCAGGAGGGCGTGGTAGCCGTCGCCCTGGGAGCGGCGGAGGCGGTCGTAGAGACGGCGGCAGGCGGCGGATCCGTCGAAGTCGAATCCTTCCGGCTGGCCGCCGGGCCGTCCCGCGGCGTGGGCACCCTTCGAGAGCGCGCGCATGCGGGCCGTGAGATTCACCTGGTACGTCTCCCCGGCTTCGATGGCTCGCCGGATCGCGGACACCCGCGCCGCGAAGTCTTCCGGTGAGACGTCGAGGGTCCAGGACTCCAGCGGGTCGCAGGGGCCTTCGGAACCTCCGGGGCCGCCGGGATGGATCGAAGCTTCGGGGGAAGCCGGCAGGGGGG
>JBKHJU010000313.1:0-3568 GCA_046537985.1 Longimicrobiales bacterium | reverse complement strand
GTCCTGAGCCGGACCGAGGCCACGACGCAGGTCGGCGGCGGCGTCCGGAGCGACGACGACGTGGAATGGCTCGTGGACGCGGGTGCGGATCGCGTCGTCGTGGGCACTCGCGCCGTGAAGGATCCGGAGTGGCTGGACGAGCTGGCACGGTCGTTCTCCGAGCGCATCGTCGTCGCCGCCGACGTGCGGGACGGCGAGGTCCTGGTCCGCGGCTGGACCGAGGAGTCGGGTCTCCGGGTCGAGGATCTCCTGGAGCGACTCGCGCCCCTCCCCCTCGCCGGAGTCCTGTGTACCGACGTCGGCCGGGAGGGACGCATGGAAGGGATCCATCGGAAAGGAGTGCGGGCCGTGGTGGAGGGAACGGATCACCGGGTGTGGATCTCCGGAGGCGTCACCTCCATGGACGAGCTGAGATTCCTGGATGAGGTGGGGGCCGCCGGGGCCGTGCTCGGGATGGCCCTCTACACCGACGCGCTGGACGGAAAGACCGTGGCCAAGGAGTTCGGAGCATGAGTCGCATCGAGCGAGAGACGAAGGAGACCCGGATCGTCCTGACGGTCCGGAAGGGGACGGGACGGGCCGACGTGGAGACGGGCGAGCCCTTCCTGGATCACATGCTGGAGACCCTGGCCCGCTACGCCGGCCTGGATCTCGAGGTCGACGCCGAAGGGGACCTCCGTCACCACCTGGTGGAGGACGTGGCCATCGCCCTGGGAGCGGCCCTGGCGGCCGAGGTCCCGGCCGAGGTGGCCCGCTACGGGAACGCCACCGTGCCCATGGACGACGCCCTGGTCCAGGCCTCCATCGACGTGGGCGGGCGCCGCTGGTACGAGGGCGAGCTCCCCTCGACCCTCTACGAGCACTTCCTTCGCAGCCTGGCCGAGAACATGGAGGCGACCCTCCACGTCCAGGTCCTCCGGGGACGGGACAAGCACCACGTGGTGGAAGCCGCCGTGAAGGCCACCGGATTGGCCCTTCGCCAGGCCCTCAAGGAAGGCGATGAGGTCTTCAGCACGAAGGGGGCGGTGCGCATCGAGGTGACCGATGGATAGCCCGCGCCGGACGACCTCGGACCGGGCGGAGCCGTGACGCCGAACGGGCCGAGTTCGACGAACACGCCCCGGTGGAAGGGAGCCACGCCATGCTGAGACCCAGGGTAATCGTCTGCCTGGACGTGAAGGACGGCCGAGTCGTGAAGGGCACCAAGTTCAGGGAGCTCCGGGACGTGGGTGATCCCGTCGAGCTGGCCCGTCGGTACGAGGAGGAGGGGGCCGACGAGGTCGTCTTCCTCGACATCTCGGCGTCGGCCGAGGGCCGCGGCACCCTCCTGGATACGGTACGTCGGACGGCCGAGGTCCTCTTCGTGCCCCTCACCGTGGGGGGCGGGGTGCGGACCGTCGACGACATCGGGGCGCTCCTCCGGGCCGGCGCCGACAAGATCAGCGTGAACACGGCGGCGGTGGAGCGCCCCGCCCTCCTGACCGAGGGAGCCGACCGCTTCGGAAGCCAGTGCATCGTGGCCAGCGTCGACGCCGCCCGGATGGGAGGACCCGCGGACCTGGCCCGGGGAGCCGTGGGAGAGAGATCCACCGGGAACCCGGAGGCCGGGTCAGGCCCGAAAGGGTCCGGGGACGGCGAAGCCGCTGGTACCCGCTGGCGGGCCTACACCCACGGCGGCCGGACCCCGACGAAGCTGGACGCCGTGGGCTGGGCGACGGAGTGCGTCGATCGGGGCGCCGGCGAGATCCTCCTCACGAGCATGGATCAGGACGGGGTCCGGACCGGATACGACCTGGAGCTCACCCGGGCCGTCGCGGACCGGGTGACCGTCCCGGTCATCGCGTCGGGTGGAGCCGGCAATCCCGCCCACCTCCGGAAGGCCTTCGAGGAGGGAGGGGCGTCTGCGGCTCTCCTGGCGGGAATTCTTCACGACGAGCTGACCACGGTGGGCGAGATCAAGGGGGCCCTGCAGGAATGGGGCGTTCCGGTCCGATGAGCGGATCCGACCGGTCCACCCGCTCCGGCCGAGGGCCGGAGCCCGACCGACGCATCCGCTCCGGTGACGACCTGGACGACCTGGACTTCGAGAAGCAGGACGGGCTCGTCGCGGTGGTGGTGCAGGACGCCGCCACCCGGGAAGTCCTCATGGTGGCGTGGGCCGATCGGAAGGCCCTCGAAGAGACCCTTCGGACGGGAGAGATGCACTTCTGGTCCCGGTCTCGGGCCGAGCTCTGGAGGAAGGGCGAGACCTCGGGAAACGTCCAGAAGGTCCACTCCCTCCACGCCGACTGCGACGCCGACACGGTCCTGGCCCTGGTGGACCCGGCCGGCCCCGCATGCCACACCGGCCATCGGACCTGCTTCGGAGCGAAGGGGGTAGCGTCGGAGGGCGTGGCCGCCTCGGATCCGGTCACTGCGGGCCCCGGCCGGGGCTCCGAGCGAGCGTCCCGGAGCGGAGACGGTGACGCCTCGATCGGCCCGGTCCCGGGTCCGGAAGCGGTCCTCCGGGAGCTCTGGGGGGTCCTCGAAGAGCGCCGGCTGGAGCGGCCCGACGGAAGCTATACCACCCGCCTCCTGGACGACGAGAACCTTCGTCTCAAGAAGCTGGGAGAAGAGACCACGGAGCTCGTGGTCTCCCTCACCCGCTCCGAGAAGGAGCGGATTCCCGAGGAGGCGGCCGACCTGGTGTACCACCTCCTGGTGGCACTCCTGGCATCGGGGGTGGAGCTGGAGGACGTCCTGAAAGAGCTGGCGAAACGACGAGGCGGGTAGGAGCGAATCGATGGCGTTGAGCTGGGACACGACCCAGAGGGAGGAAGAGGCCCTGGGCAAGGCGTACGACTCCCGGCTCATGAAGCGGCTTCTCGAGTATCTGAAGCCGTACGCCTGGGTCGTCCTCGGGGCCGTCGTCATCCTGATGTCGGCCTCGGCTCTCCAGGTGGTGGGGCCGTGGCTGACCCAGCTCGCCCTGGACCGTGCCATCCCCCGGGGAGACGGCGAGCTCCTGTCGCTCCTGGCCATCGGGTACGCCGTCGCCACCCTCTTCATCTTCGCCCTGGAATACGCCCAGCGGATCGTCACCACCTGGATCGGCCAGCGGGTCATGCTGGACCTCCGCACCGAGATCTTCGGCAAGCTCCAGCGGATGGATCTGGGATTCTACGACCGGAATCCCGTGGGCCGGCTCATGACCCGGATCACGAACGACGTCGAGACGCTGAATCAACTCTTCAGCTCCGGCGTCGTGGCGATCTTCGGCGACGTCTTCACGCTCCTCTTCATCGTCGTCGCCATGCTGACCATGGACTGGCAGCTGGCCCTGGTGAGCTTCAGCGTCCTTCCCCTGGTGGCCATCGCCGCCTTCTTCTTCCGGGCCAGGGTCCGGGACGCGTACCGGGACATCCGGGTGAGGTTGGCCAGGATCAACGCCTTCCTACAGGAGCGGATCACCGGCGTGACGGTGGTTCAGCTCTTCAATCGAGAGGAAGCCGACGCCGGCGAGCACGAGCGGCTGAACCGGGACTATCTGGACGCCCACCTTCGCTCCATCACGTATTACGCTCTGTTC
>JBKHJU010000312.1:0-3582 GCA_046537985.1 Longimicrobiales bacterium | reverse complement strand
AGCTCAAGGAGCGGATTCCGGCAGCGGACATCCACTTCGTCATCGGCACGGATCAGCTGGCGGAGCTCGACAGCTGGAAGGAGCCCCAGGATGTGGCCCGGCTGGCCCACCTGGTGGTGATCACGAGGGGAGGGCACGGTGGAGCACCGGCGGGCCAGGGCGGCGCGACCCTGGGCGGTGAGGCTGGTGGCGAGAGCGAGGCTGGTGGCGAGAGCGAGGCCGGTGGCGCGGGCGGGACGGGTGGCCCGGGGGGGACGGGTGGCCCGCGCGAGGAAAGGAGTGGCTTCGTCCTGGAGTGTCCCGTGGACGTTCCCTTCGAGGTGGTACCGGTGACCCGGATCGAGCTCTCCAGCACTCGCATCCGCCAGCGGGTCCGGGAGGGGCGGTCGATCCGATATCTGGTGCCGGATGCCGTGCGCAGGATCATCGAGCGCGAAGGGCTGTACAAATAAAACTGTACCACGGGCGCGGTTCTCGCGGCCGTAGGCGATCCGAGACCGACTCGGTGCCTCCGCGGTGCGGTGGCCGAAGGGGTGGATCTTCTGGATCTGCCGCGCGGCGGCCGCTTCCGAGTCGGTCCGGGCGAGGTGGACGCGTCCCGATTCGACATTGGTTCGCCCGGAACTCCCTGTAGCTTCCTAATTCGAGCAACTGTGGTAGGCATATGTTGAAAGCGCTCATCAAGAAGATCATCGGCTCGCAGCACAAGCGGAGAGCGAAGAGCCTCCAGCCGACGATCGACGAGATCAACCGTCTCTACGGAGAGTACCAGTCCCTCTCCGAAGAGGATCTGAAGGGGAAGACCGACGAGTTTCGGGAGCGGATCGAGGAGCGGACGGCGCCGCTGAAGGAGCAGCTCGCCGAGCTGCGGGAGGAGAAAACGCACTCGGAGGACCCTGAGATCCGGGCCGATCTGAGCCAGGAGATCACGGACCTGGAGGCCGAGCTCCTGGAGTCGACCCAGGGGATCCTGGACGAGCTCCTGCCCGAGGCCTTCGCGGTGGTGAAGGAAGCGTGCCGCCGAAACATGGGCAACACGGTGACGGTGACGGGCCAGGAGTGGCCGTGGGACATGATCCCCTACGACGTCCAGCTCCTGGGCGCCATCGGGCTCCACCAGGGGGTTGCCGCGGAGATGGCCACCGGGGAAGGGAAGACCCTGGTGGCCACCATGCCCCTCTACCTGAACGCCCTGGCGGGTCGCGGCGCGCACCTGGTCACGGTCAACTCGTACCTGGCCCAGCGGGACGCCGAGTGGATGGGCCTCATCTACAACTACCTGGGGCTCACGGTGGACTGCATCGACGTCCACCAGCCGGGCACCGCCGAGCGGCGGGCTGCGTACGAGGCCGACATCACCTACGGGACCAACAACGAGTTCGGCTTCGACTACCTCCGGGACAACATGGTCCACTCCCTGGAGCAGAGGGTCCAGCGGGGCCACTTCTACGCCATCCTGGACGAGGTGGACTCCATCCTCATCGACGAGGCCCGAACTCCCCTGATCATCTCCGGGCCCGTTGGCCGCGACACGTCCACACCCTTCAAGCAGTACAACGGCCTGGTCTCCTCCCTCTACAGAAAGCAGATCCGGGTGGTGAACCAGCTCGTTTCCGACGCCGAAGACCTCCTGGAGAAGGCCGAGGAGGCCGAGGACAAGAACGAGGCCGCCGACGCCGAGTTCGAGGCCGGGCTGAAGCTCCTGGCCGCCAGGCGGGGGGCACCCAAGCACAACCGGCTGCTCAAGCTCTTCGCCGACGACCCCAGCCTCCAGAAACTGGTCCAGAAGGTCGAGGCCGACTTCATGCGGGAGAAGCGCCTCTTCGAGGTGGACGAGCTTCTCTACTTCGCCATGGACGAGAAGGGGAAGAACGTCCACCTGTCGGACAAGGGGCTCGACGAGCTGTCGCCGAAGGATCCCGAGGCCTTCGTGGTGCCGGATCTGTCCGAGGCCCTGGGCGAGATCGAGGACGACGAGGACCTCTCCGCCACCGAGAAGCGGGAGAGGATCGACGCGCTGGAGAAGGCCTACGCGGAGAAGTCACAGAAGATCCACGTCATCCACCAGCTCCTGAAGGCGTACACCCTCTTCCACAAGGACGAGGAGTACATCGTCGATCCGGAGCAGGGGGTCGTCATCGTCGACACCTTCACCGGGCGTCAGATGCCGGGGCGGCGGTGGAGCGACGGGCTGCACCAGGCGGTGGAGGCCAAGGAGGGGGTCCAGATCCAGGGCGAGACGCAGACCCTGGCCACCATCACGATCCAGAACTACTTCCGGATGTACGACAAGCTGGCCGGAATGACCGGGACGGCCGAGACCGAGGAGAACGAGTTCCACGAGATCTACGACCTGGACGTCTTCGTCATCCCCACGCACCGGCCCGTCATCCGGGACGACCGGGACGACCTGATCTTCAAGACCAAGCGGGAGAAGTACAACGCCCTCATGGACGAGATCGGGCGCCTCAACGCCATGGAGATCCCGGTCCTGGTGGGGACGACCAACGTCGAGGTCTCCGAGACCCTGAGCCGCATGCTCAAGCGCCGGGGCATCCGGCACAACGTTCTCAACGCCAAGCAGCACATGCGGGAGTCGGAGGTCGTGGCCGAGGCCGGCCAGCCCGGGTCGGTGACGATCGCGACGAACATGGCCGGCCGCGGAACCGACATCAAGCTCGGTGAAGGGGTGAAGGAGGAGCGCACCGTGGGGTGGGCCACGGAGCGGGGGCTCGATGTGGGCGAGCTCGTGCCGGTGGATCCGGTCCTGGCGGAGGATCTCGACGGAAAGCCCGACGACCACCTGATCGAGCCCGGCGGCCTCCACATCCTGGGCTCCGAGCGCCACGAGTCGAGACGGATCGATCGCCAGCTCCGGGGACGGGCCGGCCGTCAGGGCGATCCCGGTGCAAGCCAGTTCTTCCTCTCCCTGGAGGACGACCTCATGCGCCTCTTCGGCTCGGAGAGGATCGCCAACGTCATGGAGAAGATGGGGGCGGAAGAGGGTGAGGTGATCACCCACGGGCTCGTCACCAAGTCCATCGAGCGGGCCCAGCGCCGGGTCGAGGGCAACAACTTCGAGGCCCGGAAGCGGCTGCTGGAGTACGACGACGTCATGAACCAGCAGCGGGAGGTCATCTACGACCTCCGCCTCTTCGCCCTGGAGGGGGGCGAGGACCTGAAGGGTCAGGTCTGGGAGATGATCGAAGAGTCGATCCGGGACACCGTGGACGAGCACGTCGCCGATCCCCGGCGCCCCGAGGAGTGGGACCTGGCCGGGATCCGGGAGCGGCTGCTCCTGGACTACTTCGTCATGGTGGACGAGCTGCCCCAGGAGAACACGTACGAGCACGAGTGGGGCGATCCGGAGGACGTGGCCGAGCTCTGCGTCGAGACCGCGCACCAGCAGTTCCATCGGAAGCTCGAGGACTTCGGCGAGAACGTCGAGCGGGTCCTGAGCTGGATCGTCCTCTCGGTCATCGACGACAAGTGGAAGGACCACCTCTACGACCTGGACCACCTGAAGGCGTCCATCGGCTTCCGGGGCTGGGGCCAGAAGGACCCGGTGGTGGAGTACAAGAA
>JBKHJU010000311.1:0-3592 GCA_046537985.1 Longimicrobiales bacterium | reverse complement strand
GAGGCGCTAACCCACGGTAAGCCAGGAGGGCCAGCCCTTTCCATATCTTCTAGAACCTCCGCTGAAGCCTCACGAAGAAGCGGGCGTCTCGCTCGACCCCGCCATTGAGGGGCACGGCGAAATAGACTCCCAGGTCGTCGATGAGGAATCCGGCGCCGGCGTCGTACAACCGCCCGGTGGTGACCTGGCCGCCCGGCGTGCCGGCGTCGTAGGCCCAGCCCTGGCCGGCGTCGAGGAAGACCATCCACCGGGGCGAGAAGTCGATCTCCTGCTCCCACCAATCCCGTTTTCCGCGGTCTCCGTCTCCACGATCCCGGTCCGGCTCACCGAAGCCGAGGTCGAGGGAGAAGTGACCCCGGAACTCCACCTGACCCAGAACGAAGCGGTCGCAGCCGAAGCCCGGGAAGAAGGTGGCTCCATTCCGACTTCCTACGCCCCTCCGGGCCCCGCAGTCGGCCGAGAAGGGCGAGAACCCCGGCAAGGAGCCGGGCCCGCCCAGAGCATGCTGGAGCTGGGGCGGGAGAGGCGCCTGCTCCACGTTTCCGCCCCCCACGAACCGGAAGTTGAGCTGGGATCCGTCGGTGACGGGGGCGTATCGGCGGAGATCCACGAAGGCCGTGGCGAAGTCGGTGGCCAGATCCATGGCCGGCACGTCTCCCGGAAGGGGCACGCCGGCCCCTCCCGGAGCCCCCTCCGGCACGACGGCGAGGAGCTCGGGAAGAACGAGGTCACCTCCGACGCCCTTGCGGAGCTCGGCCCGGGCGTACCACCCGGAGAACGGATCCTCCCGGTCGTCCCGGAGGTCGAGCTCCGCCGAGCCGACGACGGTTCGGAGATCTCCCTCACCCACCAGGGGCTGGACTCGCCAGGGATGATGGTCGTTGAAGAGGGTCCAGGGGTCGGCGGCCGCCACCGAGCTGTGAACCGCGTCCCGGTACTCGAACTGGAAATCCAGCTCGGGGGTGGGCCGGACACCGGCAAAGACGCTCCATCCCTCCCGACCGAAGTGGTCCCGGAAGTCCTGGTGGAATCCCAGCGTCGCGAGGGATGCCTCGGAGTCCCGGAGCTGCCAGCGATTGATGGGATCGATCACCGAATACGCCGATCCTCCGACGCGGATGGTCTCGTCGCGATCCAGGTGCTGGGTCGCCCGGACGTCGTACCCCCACTCCTCCGCGCCCGACGAGGCCTCGGCGGCGGTCCGCCATATCCCCAGGGCCTCGAGGCGCAGCGGGTGATCCCCCCGGGTGCGAATCACGGGCCCGAACATGAGTGCCAGCCCCTCGACCCGGTTGTAGCTCGGACCGGTCCGGAGCGTCAGAACGGCAGAGCCGTCGGAGCGGGGAGCCCTTCGAGCGGCCTTGCGGTCGTCCCTCCCACCTGCCCGGGGCCGTCGATCCTCGTCCGGACGCCCTTCCCGTCGGGATTCCGGTTCCAGGCCCCGCTCCTCGGCAAACCGACGGTCCCGGATCGGAGAGGAAAACTCCACGATCTCCCCACCCACCGTCGCCCCGTCCTCGAGACGGAGCTCGCCGTCGACCACGATCAGATCTCCGGTCACGAAGCCTCCGGGACCCACCTCGACCTCGCCCCGGATCATCGCCACGCTTCCGTCGATTCGGCCTTCGATCCGCAGCGGCCCGTCCGTTGCGGCCACGTCGCCCGGGATCTCCTCCCCCCGGCCGACGACGACCGGTCCCGTGAAGATCGAATCGGCCCCGGACTCGTAGATCCGGAGGAGGCGATCCTCGTAGGCCTCCGGAAGGTTCGCGGCTCGGATCTCCCGGGCCTGGGCCGCGAGCGGAACAGGCCCGAGGGGGGAAGGCAGGAGAGGAGACTGCACCATGGCAGCCGGCACGACGGGCCCGGCCAGGAGAAGAGCCAGGCCCGACACGACGACGGATCGCATCATTTCCACACCTCTCGTCAGCACGCTACCACGGAACCCCTGGAGTCGTGTCACTCCCTACGAGCGAGCGCGTACGGAGGTTTCAGGGGGAGCCGTGGATCCGGAGCCCGGAGCCCGACCGGCTCGGAGGGGTGGCGAAGATGCGACGACAGACCTCTATACACGTGGTACGTCCCCGGTGGCAGCGCAGCTCCCGACGGCTGTGCCGTCCCGTCGAAGGCGATCGTGTCCGCCAGGACTTCGCCGGCCCCGAGCGTATGGATCAGGCCGATGTCGTTGCAGAGATCCGGAGCCTGGAAGACCGTGTCCCCCTCCGAGTCCAGGACCCGAGCCACCAGGACACAGCTGTTGGTCATGAAGCTCACCGGTCCATCGGTGGGGTTCGCGACGACCAATCGAATCTCCACCGCCTCTCCCGAGGAGATCTCGGCGTCAGAGAGCGTCACCTCCACGACCGGCGCCCCGGGCGGCGGCGCGACTGGCTCACCGCAAGCCGCGAGAGAGCAACGAACAGGAGGCCGGGGGCCAGCGCAAGGGCACGAGCGAGCCCGGATCGCAGCAGGACCCCGTCAGGGAGGGGTCGAGAGGTCCCGCAAGGTCGCGGGCGGGCTACCGGCGGCGGTCCAACCCTCGTCCCCCGCCACGACGCCCGTCCGTTCTCGGGTCCGAGGCGATATGCGGTCGTCCCGGGCGCACTCGAGGCCTCACCGCCGACAGCCTCTGCGAAGGAAGCGGCCCCGAGGCGAGGCGTCGGTAGCGAGCGCCGCCCTCTCACCCGCCGGAACGCGAGCGGCGGCAGGGACTACCGCATATCGTCTCGGACCCCTACCGGCTCAGCCCGCGGCCTTCGCCGCCTGAGCCGCGATCACTCGGCTCGCCACCGCATCGGACACCACCTCGTACTGGTGCCGCTTCCGGGTGTGGTGGGCCCGCCCGTGGGTCATGGAGCGCAGCGCCGCCGCGTACTTGTAGAGCTCGGCCTGGGGCACGTGGGCCCGGATGGTGGTCCGGCCCGTTTCGGACTCCATGCCCAGGACCCTTCCCCGGCGCTGGTTGAGGTCGCCCATGACGTCCCCCACGAACTCGTCCGGAGTGACCACCTCCACCTCCATGACCGGCTCCAGGAGTACCGGCCGGCACCGGGATGCCGCCGCCTGGAAGGCCAATGATCCGGCGATCTGGAAGGCGATGTCCGAAGAGTCCACGGAGTGGTAGGAGCCGTCGTGGACCTCGGCCTCGAAGTCCACCATCGGGTACCCGGCCAGGACGCCCTTTCGGGCGGCTTCCTGGATGCCCTTGTCCACCGAGGGTATGAACTTGTTCGGAATCACGCCGCCCTTGACGGAGTCCACGAAGCGGTAGCCCTCTCCCCGGGGAAGGGGCTTGAGACGGATGTGGCAGTCCCCGAACTGGCCCCGTCCCCCACTCTGCTTCTTGTGGCGCCCGTGTCCCTCCCCCGAGACCGAGATCGTCTCCCGGTAGGCGATCCGGGGTTGCTCGGTCTCCACCTCGACGGAGTACTTCCGCTTCATCCGCTCCATCTGGATGTCCAGGTGGAGCTCGCCGAGCCCCCGGATGATGGTCTGGCCCAGCTCGGGCTCGAAGCTCGAGTGGAAGGAGGGATCCTCCTCTTCCAGCTTGTGCAGCACCTCGCCCAGCTTGTCCTCATCGGCCCGGCTGGCC
>JBKHJU010000005.1:0-15127 GCA_046537985.1 Longimicrobiales bacterium | reverse complement strand
ACCCACGGGCTACCACTTCCGGCGGGCGATGCCGTCCGTCACGTCGTAGAAGCGGAGATCGGTGCCCGTGCGGAGCTTGGTAATGTAGATGATCTGCCCCACGTGCATGGAGAAGTGCTCCACGACGTGATAGACGGCTTCCAGGACGGTCACGTCGTTTCCCTGCACCCGAATCTCCTCTCGAAGTCGCTCCGCGTCGAGATCCGCAAGGACCTCGTCGACGCTCTCCAGGGTCGCCTCGAGATGAGCCAGAAGGTCCTCGGCTTCCGCCCCGCCGTCGGCCGCGAACTCCGTCTCCCGCTCCCGGATGTCGGGCTGTCCGCCGGCGCCGCTGACGATCCACTGTCGGGCGTTTCCGGCGAGGTGGAGGAGGAGATTGCCGACGCTGTTGGAGACGGGATTCGGGCGCCACCAGAGGTCCTCCGCCGGGAGCTCGTCGACGCACCGACGGATTCGGGGGAGGTATTCGGTCCGGAGGTATCGCCTGGACTGGCGGATGAACTCGCGGTCGTTCCCGGTCATCGATCGGTCCCTCGGACCCTCCGGGGTCCCTCTGCGCCTTGCCGATGATTCCACGATTCCGTCATCGTCCGATCTACAGGTCCCGCCGGTCCGTGTCCAGGACGCGCTCGTATACGCGGGATTCGATGAAGAGGTCGACCAGGTCGGCGTCCAGAGCCCCCTCCTCGGCCTCCGTCCGGAGGATCTCCAGGGCGCGGTCTACCGGCATGGCCTTCTTGTACGGCCGATCTGCCGCGGTGAGGGCGTCGAAGATGTCGGCGACCGTCATCATTCGGGTCTCCAAAGAGATGGCGTCTCCGTCGATCCCGCGAGGGTAGCCGTCTCCGGTCAGCTTCTCGTGGTGTCCGATCATGATGTCGGCCACGCGGGACAGCTCTTCCGTCCAGGGGATCTCCTGGAGGAAGTGGAATCCGTGGAGGACGTGGGATTGGATCTGCTTCATCTCTTCCTCGTCGAGGCTTCCTCGCTGAATGTGGAGGTAGTGGAGCTCCTCGTCGGTCAGCAGGCGGATCTCGTCCCCCGAGAGATCCCGAACCGTGGTGTGGTGGATCTCGTCCAGGATCTCCGAGCCCTCTTCCGGCAAGGGCTTCGGCTCGTCGGCCTCGGTGACGGCAGCCCAGTAGCCGTCCAGCCGGTCGAGATCCTCGGTCAAGCGAGACCGGCGGTTCTCGAGCCAGGCGTCGTAGCCCTCCCTGCCACGGGACTCGAGTCGGTCGGCCCGCTCCATCTCGAACCGGGCCTTGATCACCTCCCGAACCCGCTGGAAGCGGCTCTCCAAGCGGGCCCGGGACTCGGGGGGGAGCTTCCTGCGCTTCGTCAAGACCTCCTCCCGGACGGCCACCTTGCCGAAGTCGTGGAGCAGCCCGGCATAGCGGAGCTGCTTCATCTCCTGCCGGGAGAAGGAGACGTCGGCGAAGGGGCCTTCGTCCAGGGCGGCCACGACCTCGGCCAGGCTGCAGGTGAGCTCGGTGACCCGGACCGAGTGGCCCGAGGTGGCCGGGTCTCGCTGGTCGATGGCGGTGACGGCCGCGGTGATGAATCCCTCGAAGAGATTCTCGATCTCCCGGTAGAGGCGACCGTTCTCGATGGAGATGGCGGCCTGCCCGGCCAGCGACTGGACTTGATCCACGTCCTGCTTCGAGTAGGAGAGGACGTGCTTATCCGTATCCTCCTCGTTGCGGATTCGGACGTCGGCACCCCGCTTCCGGTTGATGAGCTGGAGAACACCTACGACCCGCTCCCGGTGATCGATCATGGGAGCCACGAGCATGGATTTGGCCCGGTATCCGTACTCTTCGTCGAAGCCCCGATTGAAGGAGTACGGCGCATCGTCCGGGATCCGGTACGCGTCGTCGATCACGAGGGGCTCGGCTGTGAGGGCCGCGTATCCGGCCACGCTGGTCTCGTCCAGGGGGAGCGTGAAGTCGGGCTCCGGAAGACCCGGAATCGAGTCGTTCTGGGCCCGGAGGAAGTGGAGACGGTCGCCCTCGTCCCCCTCCTCTCCGTCGACGACCAGGTAGAGGGATCCGGCGTCGCTCCGGGTCAGCTTTCGGGCCTGCGTCAGGATCAGCCCGAGGAGTCGGTCCGGGTCGCGCTCGCTCATGAGGGCGATCCCGATCCGGTTGAGCTCCCGGACGGCTTCGTTGGCGCGGTGGAGCTCGTCCCGGAGCAGGTGGAGTTCCTGGACGGCATCCCCCGCGATTGCGCCACCCGCGCCGCCGTCCTCCCCATCCCTTCCGACCCTGCCGTCGATTTCGTCCATCTCCGAAGCGTTCGGGCGCTCCGTGCCGGCGGCGGTGCCGGGGGTGTCCGCGCTCGACCTCGACCGGCTCATCGGCGCATCCGATCCGCGGCCTCGAAGGCCTTTCGGGCGCCCCCGGCGTCTCCGAGCTCGATCAGCAGCTCGCCCTTCAGGAGGTAGGCGTCGGCGCCGAGGGAGATTCCCGAGTCTTCCAGGAACTCCAGGGCTCCGGCGGCGTCGTAGTAGAGGCCGGCATCGGCGAAGAGGACCGCCGTGAGGAAGGCGCCCTCGTCCCACGGGTCCAGCCCCAGCTCCTCCAGGTTCGCCAGGTCCCGGGTCACCCGCTCGTATTCGTCGGCGTCGATGACCCGGAACCGCTGCTCCCGAGCGGCCCTTCCCGAACCCGCCGGAGCCACGGTCCACCAGTACTCGGTCCCCGGCACCAGGACCGGCGCCGCCTCCGGATAGGTCCACGTGGAGTCCCGGACCCCTGTAAAGCGGAGAGGCTCGCTTCCGGGCGTCCGGATCTGGACGGTGTACCCGGCGGCTCCATCCACCGGCCGCCACACGAACCGGGGCCGGGAGCTCATGATGGCGAGCTGGTTTCTGGGTGACACCAGGACGGGCTCGCCGGGGATGGGCCGGATCATCCCCTGACGATCCATGAGGTTCTCGGTCTCGGCACCGGCGACCTGTCCCAGGACCTGCACCGTCCGCGAGAACATGTCGCCGTCTCCCGCTGCGCCTCCGCCGGACGACGGGGCCCGGACGGTGGACGCCTCGGTGACCTCGATCCGGTTCCCTCCCCGCTCGATGAGCACCGCCCGGCTCCCGGACTCGGGAAGCACCCGGTCTCCGGTCGAGAGGCGGGTTCCCACCGTGGCCTCGACAGGTGGGGCTCCACCCGATTCCACCTGGACGGAGCCTTCCACGACGATGACCACGGCCGTCGGAGCCGCCTGTACCCAGGCGGCGCCCGGCAGGACGAAGAGCCCGATGACGAGGATCGTCCACGCGCCGGCTCCTCCGGCTCGGGCCCGGGGAGTCGCGGCGGCTCCCCGCGGACGACCCGGGGCTCGGGGGACCGTCTCTCCGCGATCCATGGCGTTCATCGTCGACTCCCTTGAAGCGCTCACTTGACCGTCCTCCGGATCACGAAATCCCAGTCGGCGGGAGGAGGATCAACGATGTGTGCGCGGCTCCGATCGAGGTAGAGGCGGCTCGGGCCGTCATCGGGTCGAATTTCCAGAGCAGCGGAAAAATATTCGCTGGCCAGCGACCAGTCACGGTTCCGGTACGCCCGGAGACCGGACTCGAAGTGATCCAGGGCCTCGTCGAGGTCGGTGGGGAGGGGGTGGTCGGCGAGCTCCAAGACCTCGAAGACGCGGACGGGCTCCCGTCTTCCCTTGACCGCGACGAGGTCGAGCTCTCTGAGGCGATAGGCCGACTCGTCGGCGTGGCCCAGGGTGAGCTCCGATGCCATGATCCCGGTGCCGTACGTCTTGTTGGCCGGCTCCAGTCGTGCCGCCAGGTTCACCGGATCTCCGATGGCGCTGTAGTCGAAGCGCTCCTCTCCCCCCACGTTTCCCACGACGACGTCACCGGTGTTGATCCCGATTCGCACCGAAAGGAGCCCGATCTCCACCTCCCTCCGATCGGAACCCTCCGATCGGGCGGACCCGCCCGACCGGGCCGAGGGGGCGGCCGGTCGTGAGTCTCGCCGGCCCCCTCGGGCTTCTCCTCCGATCGAGTCCGACGGGACGACGCCCCCGTTCAACCGCCGGATCTCTCGCTGCATGCGCACGGCACACCGGAGAGCCCGGTCCGCATGGTCGGCCTGGCTCCTGGGAGCGTTCCAGAAGGCCATGATGGCGTCGCCGATGTACTTGTCCAGGGTTCCCTCCTCGTCCATGACCAGGTTGGTCATGACCGTCAGATAGCGGTTGAGGAGGGTGATGAGCTCTTCCGGCTCCAGGGTCTCGGAGAGGGTGGTGAAGCCCGCAAGGTCGGAGAAGAGCACGGTCAGGGCCCGTCGCTGTCCGCCGAGGCGCAGGGCAGCCGGGTTCTCGGCGATCTCGTCCACCACCTCCCGGGGCACGTACTTCCCCATGGCGCTCCGGATGAAGCGCTTCTCCCGGCCCTCCACCACGGAGACGTACGCCGTGGATCCCACGTAGCTCAGGAGAACGGCCACGAAGGGCGTCACCACGGGCATCCAGACGAAGCCCGGGCCCACGCTCCCCAGGGAGCCCGCCACGGGGAGGAAAGCGGTGCCGGTATATGCCCAGTAAGCCGTGATCCAGACACCGAGGGCCGTGGCCACCGCGGAGCCGGCGCCCCACCCGGCCCCCTTCCAGAACACGACTCCGGCCACGATCCCGGCGACGACGAAGAGGAGGATTGCGGCCCACGACCCCGAAAGCCGGCGGATGAACGTCCCGTCCAGGAGGTTCTGGAGGGCGTTGGCGTGGACCTCCATCCCGAACATGTAGTCGTAGTGATCCTCTCCCGTGGCCTCCATCACCGTCCGCACGGTGCTGTCGGCGGCCGGAAAGAACCCGTAGTACGGAGTCTGGAACTTGTCGGTGTCGTGCCACCCGGACCCCAGGAGCACGATCTTGTCCCGGAAGAACTCGGGGGCGAAGGCGGCGAGGCTCACGGCCTCGCTGGCCCGGTACGCCGGAAAGGTTCCCGGGAGGGCGCCGTGGGAGGGTGGGCCCAGATAACGGATCGGGAAGGCGTGACGGACCGGGCCGCCGGGGTCGTCCCGGGCCTCTCCGGGGCCGCCCGGGTCACCCCGTCTTCCCGGTACGGCGCGGCTTCCCCGGTCGGCGGATGTCCCGTCCTGCCACGCCTCCGGAAGCTCGCGGAGCGAAGGGGGGAGCCCCGGCAGCGCCAGCACCCCCGTAGCCCGAGCGCGTCTCAGAATGGAGTCGGCATCCAGGTCCCTGGCGTGGGCGTAGAGAGAAAGGGAGAAGCTCGCCCTGAGCTCGTCCGCCGAGCGCACCGCCAGGGGCGCTTCCCGCACCGTCTCGAAGGCCGTGGGGAGGTCGGCGGCGCCGACGCCCGAAGCCACGTCGGCGAACCACGGGTCCGGGGGCTGGAAGACGTAGCCGCTGTCCGAGGCCACCGTCGGTCCCACCAGCACGACGTTCCCCGCGTCCGCCATGGCTTCACGCAGGCGTTCGTCTCCGGCGTCCATCCGATTGAGCTCGGGATACCGGCGTTCCAGGTAGACGTCGAGCCCGATCGTCCGGGCGCCGGCTCGCGAGAGGGACTCGATCAGGTCAGCCAGGAACGCCCGGGGGAAGGGCGAAAGGTAGGGCCAGGACGCGGTGGCAGCCTCGTCGAAGAAGACCAGGGCGACGGGGCTCTCACGCTCACCGGATCGTCGATTCTCGTAGGCGGTGATCTGTCGCCAATCGAGGGTCCGCTGCTCCAGGTCGTCGATGCGGGTCAGGTTGCCATACCGGTCCGCCAGGGCCGTGACGGCCACCGAGCCGAGGACGAGGGCGAGAAAGACGGCGATCCGGGGCGGCTTCACGAGGTCCGGCCCCCTGGAGGAGCCGAGCGCCTGCTCGGGCGGATGACCGGGACCGATCGGTCCGGATCAGGGCTCGATCTCATAGGACGTGAACGCCGTGCCCCACGAATCCAGGCGGATGGCGTCACGGCTCCCCTCGACGGTTCCGGCGGCCCGGACGACCGCTTCGGAGATCTGCTCGGCCAGAAGCACCCCGCCCGAGGCGAAATCGTCGCCGCCGGCGGTCACGGACGCGAGGTCCAGCGGCCGGGTGGTGAGGAACGCCTGGACCGTGCCCCGTCCCGACGGGGGCTGGGCCTGGATCTCGAAGCCCATTTCGGGAGAGGGGAAAGTGTAGGTTTCGCCGGCCGCAATCCGGTTCTCCGGCTCGTAGCGGTTGGGGTAGAGGACGGTCACGCGTCCGTCGGTTCCCAGGTCCACCAGGGTCAGGTAGCCGTCCGTACCCGACCGGGCCCGGAAGGAGACCGTCTCACCGAGGCCCAGCGTCCTGCGCCCGTCGGCCACCGCCACGTCGAGCTGAAAGTCCTGGGAGGGATTATCGATGTCTCCGAGCTGCTTGGAGGCGGCCTCCTTCTCCAGGTGGGAGACGAGCCCGGCGCTTCCGGACCCGCCCACCGGGACCGTCCGCCGCACCGCACCGTCCAGCCCCACCACGCGGATCGAGTCTCCTCGCCGGCGCAGAAGCAGGTGGGAGAAAACGTCGGCGTCATCCACCACTTCCACGCTCTCCAGCTCCGAGACCCCGGCGGCCACCGCATCGCGGGTGGTCGAGTCGACCTCCCCCACGTTGACCCGCAGGGGGAGCCGGGGAAGACGGTATCCCACCATCCGCACGCGATCGCCCTCTTCCACCGAACCCTCCACCACGCGGGCGACTGCCCGTTCGGGAGCCACCGTTTCCACGAGGAGACGGGCACCGCCCGAAGTGGAAGCGAAGACCGATCCGGTCGTGATCCCGAGGGATTGTCCGCCGCCGAGCTCGGCTCCGGAGCCTTCGACCGTCAGGACGGGAAGGGCGGTCTCCGTGGCCGGGTCGCCGGCTCCCTCTGCGGAGAAGACCGGACGGGACTTCAGCGTCACGTCCTCGGACAGGTAGGGGTCCTGCTCGAACCGGTTTTGTTGGAGGGACTCACGCACGCCCTCGAAGACCTCCTCGTAGCTGGTGCCCGTGGGCGCTCTCCAGAGCTCGCGCACCAGGAAGGTCGTGAAGGCCCCACCGTGGAAGGCCTCGCCGCCCGCCTCGGCGGGGAAGTACGCGTCCACCGCGGCCTGATGGGGCTGGGCGGCGGCCAGCTCCAGCACCACCCCGGATCCCGCGTCGAAGCCGCTCTCGTCCTCGGCGTCGCCCACGGCCCGTCGGGCCGGATTCGCCGGTCGCTCCAGGGCCGACAGGTCCCGCTCGAGCATCCGCGTCCGGGAGAAGGGCGTGACCTCCCGGGTGCCGGTCCCCGAGTTACAGCTGTCCAGATAGACGACCACGTTGTCGGTGGGGATTCCGGCGAGCCACTCCCCGAACTGGTCGTCGCTGATGTCGAAGTCGGTGTTCTCGGTACGGACGTCGGCGGGAGCGATGGTCTCGTCCAGTCCGTCGTCCTCGTCTCCATTCTGGTCCCACATCTGGGAGCCGTGTCCGGCGAAGAACACAGTCACGTGATCCGCCGGTCCCACCACCGACGGAAGCCAGCCGGTAAGCCCCTCTTCGATCGCCGACCGAGTCGCCTGACGGTTCAGAAGGACCCGGACATTCTCTGTCGGAAAGCCCCACTTCTGGATGAGGACGTCGCGCATGACCCGGGCGTCTCGCTCGGCACCCGGGAGATCACCCCCGGCCACGTCCTCGAGGTGGATGTAATCGCTGATTCCGACGACCAGCGCCCACCGAGTGGGGACGGCCTGCTCGGCCGGCCCGGCGCCCATGAACAGGGGCACGAGGGCCAGGGCGGCCAGCACGGGGTGGATCCATCGGTTCACGTTCACGTCACTCTTCCTCGATCCGGACTTCCTTCCCTTCGAAGGCGGCGTTCACAGCCACGTCGAGCCCCCGCTCCCCGGCGTTGCTCCGGAGCTTCTGGAGGACGGAGTTCAGCTCCGAGTCCGACCGCTCGGGTGCGTGGTGGAAGAAGTAGAGCTGCTCGACTCCTGCGTCGGCGGCCAGGTCCAGTGCCTGCCGGAACGTGGAGTGGCCCCAGCCGGCCCGGTTCCGGTACTCTTCGTCGGTGAACATGGCGTCGTGGAAGAGTACGTCCGCCCCGTCCACGAACTCCAGGAGCCGATCCCGCCAACCGGAGTCCAGCGGATACTCCCCGCCCACCAGCTCGCTGTCGGGAATGTAGCAGAGGGAGCCGGCGGGAGCGTCGAGGCGGTAGCCCACGACGTAGGAGGGGTGTCTCACGCGCATGGACCGGACCCGGACGCCGTCACGCTCCCAGACGTCTTCGTTCATCTGATGGAAGACGAGCTCGGCGGCCACGGCGTCGAAGGGCACCGGGAAATACACGGGGCTCATGAGCCCGCCGAAGATCGTCTCCACGTCCAGGTTCTTCTGTCGGGGCCCCAGGATCTCGAGTCGGGTTTCGGGATCGTAAAGAGGAGAGAAGAACGGAAATCCCTGGATGTGGTCCCAGTGGAAGTGGGTCAGGAAGATGGTCCCCTGGAACGACTCCCTTTCCCGCTCCAGCTTGGAGCCCAGAAGGCGGATTCCCGTCCCGGCATCGAAGATGAACCGGTTTCCATCCACCCGTACGGAGAGGCACGAGGTGTTCCCTCCGTATTCTGCGGTGGCGGGACCGGGGCTGGGAATCGATCCCCGGGTTCCCCAGCATCGGATGGCGACGCTTCGCGGGGCCTCCGAAGAGGCCATGTCGGTCGTGCTCGCGACAGCGGTCTCGCTCGGGCGCTCCAATCGGGCCTTTCCCTGGTGGGTGATGAACGAACGGGGACACCTGACAAAAAGCTAATACCGATGTGCGCTCGGGAGCGAGGATTCCCTGCCGCCGTCCCGGACCACCTTTCTCGCCGTCGTCGTCGATCCTTACATTCCCTTCCGTCTTCTCGAACCTGCACTGGTGGAGGCGTGTCCGTGGCGGTGGACGAAGTGGAATGGAGTGTCGAAGAGGTCCTGCCCCTACTCAGGGAGGTCTCTCTCTTCGAAGGCCTTGCGGAGGATGACCTCCGGAGGCTCGCGGAGATCGCTCGAGGTACCACCGTGGAGGAGGGGGAGGTGCTCTTCGAGGAAGGGGAAGCCGGTGACGCGTTCCACGTCGTCTTCGAGGGGGCCGTCGAGATCCTGAAGGAGGGGGCCGCGGGAGAAGAGAAGTTGGCAGTTCGCAGGGCCGGCGAGGGCTTCGGAGAGATGGCCCTGATCGACGACTCGCCCCGGTCCGCCACGGCTCGCGCGGTCGCCCCGACCCGCTTGATCCTCATCGATCGAGAGAACTTCCGGACTCTGCTGGACCAGGATCGTCTGGCCACTCGGATGCTCGAGGTGCTGGCCCGGGCGCTCCGGGCCCTGAACGTTCGTTTCGCCGCCCAGGAGCGGAGCGAGGCGTCGGGCTACGACATGCGTGAGGGCAGCCGCCTCCTGCAGCGAGGCCTGCTGCCCCGGAACGCCCCGAAGGTGGCGGGTTACGACATCGCTGCGGGCACGAGTCTCGAGGACGACGGAGACGGGCGGACCGCGTGGGATGCCATCCATCTGGAGGGAGGTGACACCGCTCTGGTCTCCCTCCTGGTGCGGGGAGACGGGTTTCCCCCTGCCCATTTCCTGGCCGTGGCCCGGGCACTCCTCCGACAGGTGGCGCGGAGTGGGGCCACGGCGCGGAATCTCCTGGAACGGGCCAACGAGGGGATGGCCGATGCCGCCGTAGAGGGGATGAGCCAGTCCGTGGAGTGCGGCCTCCTGGTTCCCACCGATCGAACCGTCATCTGGAGCGGAGCCGGGCGGACGCCGGCGGCTGTGCTTCGGCACGACGGGAATTACATGGAGCTTGGGTCCCATGGGCCTCCGCTCGGCATGATGGGAGGCTTTCGATACGGGATCCAGCGCATCGAGATGCAGCAGGGTGACGTGGCCCTGGTCCTCTCGGAAGCCTCGAAGGGGCTGTTTCGCGGGGCCGCCGATCTCGTGGCGACGCTGGAAGGAAAGCCGGTGAGAGAGGTCGTCGAGACCATCCACCGGGCCCTTCGCAAGGCCCGTGGAGGAGACGTGCCCGAGACATCGGTGCTCTTCGCGCGGAAGACGTGACGGGCAGGGCCGAAAGCTCGGGACCCGTAGCATTTGAACGAACGATCACGAACCGGGGAAGCAACCATGGCGGTGACCGAGAAGGACGTCCGGGATGCCCTCAAGACGGTCAAGGATCCGGAGCTGGGCCTGGACCTGGTGGTCCTGGGGCTGGTCTACGACGTGAAGATCGAAGAGGACGACGTCCACGCGACGATCTCCCTCACCTCACCCATGTGCCCGGTGGCCGACCAGATCATCCACGAGGCCCGGGAGGCCATTGCCGGCGTGGACGGTGTGGAGAGCGCCGAAGTGGAGCTCACTTTCGATCCGCCCTGGACGCCGGAACGGATCAGCCCGCTCATCCGCTCCTCTCTGGGGATCTGACCTTCTCTACGGATCTACGATTCAGGCGCCGTCGCCGACGAGCTCGACTTCTTCCAGGAAATCCCGGAGGGGGTCGACGACCATGATCGCCTGGCGAGCCATGGCTTCACCGACGGCGCCGGAGGCCCCCACGCCGCCCGTCAGGGCCTGGACCGCCGATTCGCCGACCTCCTGGTCCGATCGCGCGGCGGATTCGTGATACTGGGTGTAGCGGGCGCCGACCCGCTGCTCGAACAGCGGGAGCTCCGAGGCCGGGGTTCCATGGGCCTGCATGTCTTCGAAGACGGCGGCATGGAATTCGTCCAGCGTGTCCTGGACCAGGGCGGTGGGCGCGTGCCCGACGAAGGCGAGCTGGGCGGCGCGGGTGTGGGCCCACATCAGGAAGATCAGGAGCTCCTCGGCCGCGTCGGCGGCAGGAACTCCTTCATCGTTGGTGAGACCGAGGCTGCCTAGGAGCATCTCGGCGTCACCGTCGGTGATGAAGTCGGAAAAGCTCTCCCAGACCAGTCGTGCCAGGTGATCGGCAACCTGGGTGGGGGTCATGGTCAGCGGCGGTCGGAACTCTCGGTCGCCCGCTTGCATTCGTAGAGGTCCTGGCAACGTTCCGCTCATCGCTGGGGGGGGCGTGGAGCCCACTGTTCAAGACCGACCGGGTACGTTGTTCACAATCCGTCACGGAGAGAGGCCGGTGTCAAGGACTTCGATTTCGCGATCCGGCGGCTGGATGGGCCTCGCTGCCCTCCTCGTGGCCACCCTGGCGGCATGTGGAGGGCCACCGAGCGTTCCGGCGCCCCGCCCGCTGGTGCTCTATTCCGGCGTTCGTCTGACGCCGACCCAGGAGAGGCTGAACGAGATCGACGAGTGGGTCCGTCCCCAGCTGGAGAACATCGAGCAGGATCCGTCCTTTCTGATACGGACCGTTCCCCGGGACTCGATCACCTATCCGTGGGAAGGCCTCGAGATCGTGGACGACACGGCCGACGTCGCCCTGCAGAGGGGGGCCTCCGAGGCGCAGGTCCCGTACATGATCTACGCCCACCTCCACCTCATGGAGCGGCGCGACGAGCTGGAGGAGTGGCTCCCGGAGGCCGACTCCGAGACGGGCTACGAGCTGGAGCGGGCCATCGTGAACCGGACGTCGGACGCGTGGCTCTACGGAAGGTCGGCGTGGGACGCCCCGCCCTACGAGGCCCTGGACGAGATCGTCTACTCGAACGAATACGGCTACCTCGACGCATTCATCTTCACGGCGCGGCCCGACGCCTTCACCGAGGCTCGCCGGGCCTGGCTGGCGGAGAATCCGGGGGGAATCGAGGAGTACCGGCGGTGGTTCGTGGAGACCTTCGACCGGGAGCCGCCGGGGCTGAGGGAAGAAGAGGAAGAGAGCGGGAACGAGTGACGGCGCCTCAGGAGACGGGGCCCGATACGCTCCAGCCGATCTCGATGGCGGGCCCGTCCTCCCCGTCGTCCTCCAGCACGTGAAGGTCGGCCCGGCCGGTCCGGGCCAGGCGTGCGTCCGAGTGCTTTCCGCCCAGGGCCGCGAAGCCCTCGACCTTCACGATCCGCTCGTCCCCGTCCGGTGAGAGGGCCCGGAGCCGGGCATTCTCCAGATCCCCGACCGACGGTGCGTCCCCGTCCTGGAGCCGCAGCCGAAGAATCGCTCCGCCGTGGGGATGCTCCATGGCGTCCAACACCCTGAAGACTGCCGTGGAGCGGGTCTTGCTACCCATGCGATGATACCGGGTCCCGAGAAAGAGTGGATCGGACGGGACGAAGCAGGCCGGGGATACCTGTCCCGGCCCGACAGAGTAGGCTAGAAGAGGGCCGGAGCACCGTCAACGGATCAGGGAGCGATGCACACGAGCGAGAACCCCCCGAGTGAAGAAGCCGGGCACCGACAGGAGACCCCGGCGGGTGGCGGTGAGCCGAGGCCACCGTCGCCCCCGGATCCCGGACCGGAGCCGTCTCCGGACCTTCCCGACGAGGTCCGGCGCTTCCTGAGGCGGGGGCTCCTCCTCTATCCGCTGGTGGTCGTCGTTCTCTGGACATGGACGGAGCTGGGACTCTTGAATGCCCTCCTCCTCGGGGCGTTGATGGAGCTCCTCCCGGTCCTGGCCGTGGCGCAGGTTCCCCTGGTCGGCAAGGAGAAGGTGGACCGGCCTTCGGCGTACATCGGATCGGCGATCGCCATCCTCTTCCTGGGATGGGTCAGCCTCGTTCTCGGAGGAGATCAGGTGGGATACGAGGCCATGGGCATGACACCCCTTTCGTGGAGCGACTTCCTCCTCTGGACGGGGATCGCCCTGGGAGGCGGTCTGGCGCTCATGGGTGTCTCCCACCTGGTGGAGAAGGCGCTCGGATTCGAGGAGAGCGAGGTTCTCAAGCAGATCCTTCCCCGGACGCGCCACGAGAAGAGCCTGTTCGCGGGCGTCTCCCTGTCGGCCGGGCTGGGCGAGGAGCTCGCATACCGGGCCTACGCCATCCCCGTCCTGGCCACCCTGGTGGGCTCGACGTGGGGAGCCGCCGTCCTCTCCTCCGGCATCTTCGGCTTCCTCCATGCCTACCAGGGTGGAATCGGGGTCGTGCGGACGGGGGTTCTCGGCTTCGCCCTGGCCGCCGTCTTTCTGCTGAGCGGGAGCGTCTGGCCCGTCATCGTGGCTCACACGGCCATCGACCTCATCGGTGGGCTCGTCCTGGGTCCGCGCCTGCTCGAAGAAGAAGAGGACTGATTCAATGGATATCGACCTGGCCCTGCTCGCCGACGCCGCCACCGTGGACGTCGGGGGAAAGCTGAACATTCTCGGGGTCTTCGACCGCATCAACGCATCGAGCTTTCCCGCACGCCACGGTCGCGTCGCCCTCGTGGTGCGCTTCACCGCGGGCGTGGACGAGGCCGGAGAGCACGAAGTGGAGATCGTATTGCGGGATCCGCAGGGCGAGAAGGTCGTCGGGCTGGACGGGACGATCCACTTCGGGCCGGGCCCGCGATACAGCGGTGGGGAGATCCGGGTCCCCCACGTCCTCAACCTGGACGGGCTCGTCTTCAAGGAGCCCGGACAGTACTTCTTCGATCTGTGGGTGGACGGGGAGCATCACCGCTCTCTTCCCCTGACCATCGTGTCGGCGACTGGCGCCGGAGGTCCGGCGAGGGCATGATTGATGGAGGAATCCCTTCCCGTACGGGCCCCCGTCCGGGGTCGAGCGTGTGCCGGCCCGGGTCGATGCCCGCGGCGGGGAGAAACAAGTCGGCGGTTCCGACAGTAGAGTTCTGCAGGAGGTTGCGAGGACGGCGGATCTGCCGATCAGGATCCGGCGGCCGGGCCGAACCGACCCCCACAGCGCAGGAGGAGGCGGTGATTCTCCACTTCAACTTCGAGGAGCTGAGCGCCCTCAGAGAGGGTGCCCGCATGTTCCTGGAAGGGTCCGGTGGGGAGCATGCGCCGGTCGCCGCCCCTCCGATGGAGCGGGTCCACGTCCGGGAGCTCATGGCCCGACTCGACGGCGACCTGAGCATCGAGACCCTATCGGAGCAGAGGGCGGTGGCCCAGGCTCTGACGGCCATCGTGGGAGTCCTCCGGGCCGAGATGGAGTCCACCATCCTCGCCCACCACCCCGGGGACGAATCGGCCGTGACGTCCTATTTCGACTTCGGACACGCCCTCTCCGTTCTGGGGAGGGTGGAGCGGATCGGGGCCGAGATGGAAGCCGTCATCGAAGTCGTGACGGGCGGCGATGCCACCGAAGAGATCGCCCGGACCTTCGTCTTCCCCAACTGACCGTCGACATCGGCGAGTGCACTCCGGTTCGCTCCCTTCCGTCCGATCCTCCTGATTCCCAGCCATGAGCCGCATCCACGTCCTCCGGCGCATGTACGCCCGAAGGCCCGACGACTCACGGCTCCAGTTCGGGCTCGCCCTCGAGTACCTCCAGTCCGGCCGCACCGAGGAGGGCGTCGACCTCCTCGAGGAGTACCTGGACACCTCGGACGACGAGGGAAACGGCTGGGGGCGGCTGGCGACGGTCTACCGGGAGCAGAACCGGGTCGTAGAGGCCCGGGAGGCCTACCGGAAGGGCATCGAGGCCGCCCGACGTCACGGCCATCCGACGATGGCCGAGGAGTTCGAGGAGGCGTTGGCGGAGCTGGGTCCGGAGGCGGGTGGCGGATCCGCGAAGGCGGGTCACGCGGAGAAGGACGAGTGAGGGACCGGGAGCGTCGGCGCCAGGAGACGTTTCGAGAGGAAGCCCTTCCCCAGATGGACGCGGTCTATCGCTTCGCTCTCCGCCTCGCCGGGAATCCGCCGGCTGCAGAGGACCTGGTGCAGGAGACCTACTTGAGGGCGTGGAGGTCGTGGGAGCAGTACACGCCGGGAACGAACTGCAAGAGCTGGCTCTTTACCATCTGTCGAAACGTCTTTCTTCGCCAGGAGGAGCGGGGGAAGCGTCACGACGAGATCCTGAGCGAGCAGGCTCCGGAGGATCCGGAGCGCTTGAGCCGGGAGAACCCCGTCTTCGCGGCCACGAAGGACTCGGACCCGGAAGGGGACTTCTTCCGGCGGGTCGTGGACGACGACGTGCTCGGGGCCATGGACGAGCTCCCGGAGGATTATCGGACAGTCGTGGTCCTGTCGGACCTCGAGGGAATGGCGTATCAGGAGATTGCCGACATGTTGGAGATTCCGGTGGGAACCGTGAAGAGTCGACTCTTCAGGGG
>JBKHJU010000310.1:0-3616 GCA_046537985.1 Longimicrobiales bacterium | reverse complement strand
ACGGGCTCCTGCGCCGGGCCATCTTCCGCATGGGGATCCCGGTGTCGGGAAAGAACCTCTTCCCCTCCAACATCCAGGGGCTCCCCACCTGGTACGAGATCCGCGTCAACGAGCGGGGGCACGTGGCCCGGACCCCCCGGTTCGACGTCATGGTGGCCATGAACCCCGCCAGCTACGAAAGGGACGTGGCCGAGGTGCGATCCGGCGGCTGGGTGCTCCACGATTCCACCTGGCCCCTGGACGCCCACCTCCGGCGGGACGACGTGACCTTCCTGGGAGTGCCCCTGGCCGACCTCTGCCTCGAGCACTTCGAGGGGGCCCGGGAGCGTATCCTCATGAAGAACATCGCCTACGTCGGAGTCCTCTCGGCCCTCCTGGACATCGGCCTCGAGGTCATCGAGGAGCTCCTGGCGGAGACCTTCGCGAAGAAGAAGAAGCTCCTGGACTCCAACTTCCTGGCCGTGCGCCTGGGTCGGGACCATGCCCTGGAGCGCTTCGACTGCCCCCTTCCGGTCCGCCTCGAGGAGCGGGACCTGACCGCCGACAAGATCCTGGTGGACGGCAACACGGCCGCCGCTCTCGGGTGCGTCTACGCCGGCGCCACCGTGGCGGCGTGGTATCCGATCACTCCGTCCACCTCGCTGGTGGACGCGTTCGCCGCCTTCTGCGCCCGCTACCGCCGCGACGAGGAGGCGGAGCGGAACCGGTACGCGGTGGTCCAGGCGGAGGACGAGCTTTCCGCCGCCGGCATGGTCGTCGGAGCGGGGTGGGCCGGAGCCCGGGCGTTCACGGCCACCAGCGGGCCCGGAATCTCCCTCATGAACGAGTTCATCGGCCTTGCCTACTACGCCGAGATCCCCGGAGTCTTCATCGACGTCCAGCGAACCGGCCCCTCCACCGGGATGCCCACCCGTACCCAACAGGGGGACTTCTTCGAGGTCGTCTACGCCTCCCACGGCGACACCCGACACATCGCCCTCTTTCCGGCGGATCCCGGCGAGTGCTTCGACTTCGCGGTGCGCTCCTTCGACCTGGCCGAGCGCTTTCAGACCCCCGTCTTCATGGTCTCGGACCTGGACATCGGCATGAACGACTGGGTCTGCGACCGCCTGGAGTGGGACGACGTCTACCGACCCGATCGGGGGAAGGTGCTGAGCGCCGAGGAGCTGGAGCGGATGGAAAGGTACCACCGCTACCTCGACGTGGACGGAGACGAGATCCCCCCGAGAAGCCTGCCGGGGGTGCACGAAAAGGGGGCGTACTTCACCCGGGGGTCGGGCCACACCAAGTGGGGCACCTACACCGAGGACTCGGACGAGTACGTCGAGGTGGTGGACCGCCTGGACCGGAAGATCCTGAGCGCCGCCGCCGCGGTGCCCCAGCCGGAGATCGTGTGGGCGGGTCGCCGAGCGTCGGGCGACGGAGCGGCGGCCCCCGCCCGCTCGGCGGGCGCCTCGCCGTCGCCGGGCGATTCCCCTTTGCCTGGCTCCCCACTCGGCCTCCTCACCGCCGGCGGCTGCCGGGGAGCGGTCCTGGAGGCCATGGAGGAGCTCGCCGCCCGGGGCATCGTCCTGGATTTCATGCGGATCCGGGCCTTCCCCTTCCCGGAGTCGGTGGAGGCCTTTCTCCTGGAGCACGAGCTCAACTTCGTCGTCGAACAGAACCGGGACGCGCAGCTCCGCTCCATCCTCGTCCTGGAGACTGCCGTGGACAAGGATCGCCTGGCCTCGGTCCGCTACTACGGGGGGCTGCCCATGAGCGCCCATCACGTGGTGGACGGAGTGCTGGCCCGATTGGAGGAAGCGGGGCGGACCGGACGGGAGGAGGCCTCCGATCCCGGTGCTCGCGATCACATCATCCCCGCCCGCAGGCGGGCTTCCCCATGACTTCGGCACGACGTCGCCATCGACCCACGCTGCGTTCACCATGACCCACATCGCCAAGCCCCGGGTCCGGCATCCCGGACTCCCGACCAACCGCGTGGGCCTGACCCGCCGGGACTACGAGGGATCCATGTCCACCCTCTGCGCCGGGTGCGGCCACGACTCGGTGACGGCGGCCCTCATCGAAGCCCTCTTCGAGCTCGATGTCGAGCCCCACCGCCTGGCCAAGCTGAGCGGCATTGGCTGCTCGGCCAAGACGCCGACCTACTTCGCCTCGAAGGCCCACGGCTTCAACGCCGTCCACGGGCGGATGCCGTCCGTGGCCCTCGGAGCGAGCACGGCCAACCGGGAGCTGATCTACGTGGGAGTGTCGGGAGACGGAGATTCCCTCTCGATCGGGCTGGGCCAGCTCTGCCACGTGATCCGGCGCAACCTGGACATGCTCTACCTCATCGAGAACAACGGCGTCTACGGCCTCACGAAGGGCCAATTCTCGGCGTCGGCGGATGTCGGCTCCACCTCGAAGCGCGGGAAGGTCAACCGTTGGAGCCCCATCGATCCGGTCTACCTGGCCCTGAGCCTGGGCGCCACGTTCGTGGCCCGGAGCTTCTCGGGGGACAAGGAGCAGCTCGTGCCCATCCTGAAGGCGGGGATCGCCCACCGGGGGCTGGCCCTGGTGGACGTCATCTCGCCGTGCGTGACCTTCAACGACCACCGGGGCTCCACCAAGAGCTACGCCTACACCCGGGAGCACGACCACCCGGTCATGGAGACCGACTTCGTGCCCGTGGTCCCCGAGATCGCCCTGAGCCAGCCCCGGGGTACGGTTCGGGACGTGCGGCTACACGACGGGAGCGTGGTCCGCCTGCGGAAGGTGGACCGGGCCTACGACCCCACGGACCGCACGGCCGCCTACGAGCACCTCCGGGAGCGGGAGAATCAGGGCGAGGTCCCCACGGGCCTCCTCTTCCTCGACGCCGACGCACCCGACTTCCACGAGGTGAAGGAGACGGTGGACCGCCCCCTCTACGACCTCCCCTTCGACGAGCTCTGTCCGGGCTCCGACGCGCTGGACGCTTTCCAGGACTCCCTGCGGTAGCCGACGCATCCGACGTCGTCGAATTCCACCGACCGGCTCGGAGCGGGCCGGAGATCCTCCAAACGGATCCACCTCGTGGCTGCATGGTATGAACCTCCGATCGCGCGTCGGACAGCCGAGCAAGGACACGACGGAGGGGAGGCCGGGTCCATGGATGATGTCGCCGCGGAGAGCGCCCGAAGCGAGAATGCCGAGCTGAGCTACGAGAACGCCCTCATGATCATCGAGGAGTTCGAAGAGGTGGTCGACGAGCTGGAAGAAGGCGGCGAGCGGACGGCCGAGCAGGAGGCGCAGGCCGCGGAGCTGGTGGAGCGCCTCCTCTCGAGCCTCGACGATCTCCCCCTCTCCTCGGAGATGGCCAGGGAGCGGATCGAGAACGTGGAGTCCTGGGCCGAGCTTCTGGTCTCGGAAGGAGGCGAAGCGGATCCGGGTCCGGGGAGCATTCCGTCGCTGCTCCGGGACGCGCTCGCCGAGCTCCGGGGCTTCCTGGAGTACGAGATGACGACGTAGGCGAGACCACCTCGATCATGCGGATGACCCCAATCAGGCTGGAGGAGTCGATAGATGAGTGACGTCGATCTGGAGCGCCTCGAAGAGCTCCTTCTCGAGGAGAGGGAGCGCACCCTTCACGACC
>JBKHJU010000309.1:0-3627 GCA_046537985.1 Longimicrobiales bacterium | reverse complement strand
CGGCGACGCGGTCCAGCTCCTGGTCGGGAGCGAAGGGACCCTGGGGCTCATCACCGCGGCGACCCTCGATCTGGCTCCTCTCCCCGAATCCCGGGTCCTTCTCCTCACGGCGGCCAGGGAGCCGCGCCACCTCCTCACACTCGTGGAGCGAGCTCGCGAGCTCGAAGCCAGCGCGTGCGAGTTCTTCGGCCGCCGCTTCGTCGAGCTCGCCCGCCTGGAGGACGACCCACGGGTGGGACCCATGGCCCGGGATGCATACGCCCTCGTCCTGGTGGAGCTGGATGGTCCATCGTCGGCCGTGGACGACGCTCTCGCTTCGATGCAGCAGACGGTCAGGGAGCTGGGCCGTACCGGACATGTCGCCCGCACACGCACCCAGCGAGAAGAACTCTGGGGTATCCGACACGCCGCGAGTCCAGTGATCTCCCGGGTCGCGGAAGAGGGCCGGGTCTCCATGCAGTTCATCGAGGATTCGGTGGTTCCCCCGGTCCGTCTGCCGGACTACCTGGGCGGCCTGGACGAGATCCTCGCGGAGGTCGGAACGGACGCGGTCGTCTTCGGCCACGCTGGAGACGGAAACGTCCACGTGAATCCACTGGTGGACGTGGAAGACCCGGAGTGGCGGGAGCGGGTGGGCCAGATTCTGGAGCGCACGGTCGATCTCGTGGCGCGATTGGGCGGTACCCTGGCCGGGGAGCATGGAGACGGCAGGGTCCGGGCCCCCTTTCTGGACCGGATCTGGTCCGAAGAAGCCGTCCGGTGCTTCCGGACGGTCAAGGAGACCCTGGACCCCGATTGCCTCCTCAATCCAGGAGTCATCCTTCCCGTCGAAGGCCAGGCATCCCTTTCGGCTCTTTATGGCGCCCCCGGGCGACATTAGCTTTAATTGCTGTCCGTAAACGCTTCGACCTCCTGATTCATGGCGCGCACCGATCATTCCGGCCGAATCGGCACCACCTTCCTCATCGCCCTGCCCGCGATCGTCGGGCTGGCGTGGGGAGGCGCGTGGTGGGGTTCGTCCTCCTCCGCGGGCGCGAGCGGGGGTACGGGAGCGACCCCGGTGACGGCGCCGTCGCCGGCGGCACCCGTCGGCGACGATCCTGGGGACGACCCCGTGATGACCGTCTCCGTGGCGGACGGTATCGAGGCCACCGATCCCGCGGCCGCCCCGAGAGGGCCCCGTCCCGCCGAGGGACCGGCCGCCCCCGGGGAGGGAGCGCCTGCCCCCACCGACCGCGCTTCCGCAGCCGACGAGCGCTCCCCGACTCCCGCGGAGCTGGCTGCCGTCCGGGACCTCCAGGGAGCCCTGGGAAACCTGCTTCCCGTCGATCGCCGGCGCCCTTCCCAGTGGTCCGTCCTCGTCACCTCCCTGGATCGGGGGGACACCCTGTTCGCCCGGAACGCCCATCGGACCCTGGTGCCGGCCTCCAACGTCAAGCTGCTGACCACGGCGGCGGCCCTCCATCACCTGGGAGGGGGATTCCGCTTCCGGACCTTTCTCCTGAGCGACGGAAGGGTGACGGACGGGCGGCTCGAGGGAGATCTGGTCCTCTACGGCACCGGCGACCCGACCTTGGGCGACGACGCCCGTCGGCCCGATGAAGAGCCTCTCCGGATCATGGCCCGCCAGCTCAGGGAACGAGGCATTCGGATCGTGGACGGGGACGTCGTCGGGGACGGCAGCTACTTCGGCCCGGAGATCCGCCCTCCGAGCTGGGGATCGAGAAGCCTGAACGAGTGGTTCGCGGCCCCCGTCGCCTCCCTCCAGTACAACGGGAACATAGCCACCCTCCGGATTCGGGCCGGCGGCAGGGTCGGAGGACCCGTGAACGTGGAGACCGTTCCCGTCGGCGCGCCCGTTCCCGTGGACATCCAGGCCGAGACCGTTACGCGCCGCACCCGCCATCCGGTGTGGGCGGTCCGCGAGACGCTGGACGAGCCCGTGGTCCTCATCGGGCAGCAGCAGCTCGACGATCGTGAGATCTGGCGCCGCATGCCGGTGCCCGACCCGGCCCTCTACGCCGCGACCCGCCTTCGCACCATTCTCGAGGAAGAGGGGATCGAGGTCCGGGGAGCGATCCGCTCCGAATCGGGCGGGGAGCCGTCGTCGGTCACGGGGAGGGACCTGTGGGCGCCGGGAATGGACGGGAGTTCTCCCCCTGTCGTCCTGGCCGAGCACCTGTCTCCGCCCCTCCTCGAGCTTTTGGGGGTGGTGAACCGTGAGAGCCACAACCTCTTCGCGGAGAGCATCGCGCGCACCCTGGGCAGGGTCGTGGCCGGCGACGCCTCCTTCGATGGAGGCGTTCGGGTGATTCGGAGCTTCCTCGTGGACGAGGTCGGCGTGCCCGCCGAGGAAGTCCGGCCCCTGGACGGATCGGGCCTCTCACAGGAGAGCCGGGTGAGCCCCTACGCGCTGGTGGCCCTCCTCGACCACATGTACCGAAGTCCCCATTGGGAGGCCTTCTGGAGCACGCTGCCCGAGGCCGGAAACTGGCGCCAGCTCCGCAGGATGTACCGGAGTCCGGCCGCCGGGAATCTGCGGGCCAAGACCGGAACCTTGCGATCCGTATCGGCCCTGTCCGGAGTCGTGGAGGCGCGGAACGGCGAGCGCCTGGCGTTCAGCATCCTCTCCAACGACGTTCCCTCCACCTCCATGGCGAAGGCGGTGGAGGACCGCATGGGAATCCGGCTCGCCTCCTTCTCGAGACCGACGGACCCACCCCCGCTCGCGGGCGCCGATCCGACCCGTCCCCTGGAGGAATAGGCGCGTCTAGCCGACCGACACGAGGGATCACCCTTCCGACCCACTCCATCCGCGATATTCATCGGGATTCTCTCCCCGCCGGGGGCTCACTCGGGCGGGAATTCACGCCGCCGCAGCGCAGAGCTCCGCCAGACGCTCCACCAGCCGAATGATCTCTTCCTCCGTGTTGGAGAAGTGAGGCGCCACTCGTAGCGAACCTCCCCGAAGAGCCACGGTGAAGCCGAATCGGCCAAATCACCGTGGACGGACTCCGCCGATCCCACCCGGAAGGCGAAGATCCTCCCTCGCCTTTCCGCGGCCATCGGAGTCACGGCCGACGCCTCCTCCGTGTCCTCCACCCATCGGACCCGGGGCTCCAGGATCGCCAGCACGTGGCGGCGGATCCGACTCACACCCCAGGAGCCGACCCACCGCGGCCCGGGCCCGCCCCATCTCACCGACGAGATCGACTTCCCGAAGCCCCCGGGGATCCGACCTCGCTTCCTGCACCCTGCAGGCCGCCTCCCGGGTCCCGCAGGGGGACAGCCCGAAGCTCGCAGCATCGAGGTGGATCCCTTCCTCGAAGTCGCCGTACTCCGACTCCCGAGCGGACTCCAGAGACGACGCCGGAGTCAACGAACCCGGATCACGTGGCCTGAGCGCTACCGGCGTTGCGGCTCCGTCCCAGGGCGGAGCGAAGCCGGCGACGCAGCTCGACCCCGGACATGGTCTCCAGGGCTCTCTCGGCCGTCTTCCGGCTGTTCCACCGCACGTCCACCAGGGACACCCCGTCGTGTTCGGACCCGTCCTTCGGACGTAAGAAGAAGAAAAAGCGTCCCTTGTAGTCGGATCCCGGCCGCTCGCGTACCGTGGCGATCCAGACC
>JBKHJU010000308.1:0-3645 GCA_046537985.1 Longimicrobiales bacterium | reverse complement strand
GTCACCGCCTCCAGGGAGAAGGCGTCGGGCACGATCCGGGGATCGGCGCTCATGATCCCGTCCACGTCGGTCCAGATCTCCACCCGGTCCACCTTCAGGGCCGCTCCCAGGAGGGTGGCCGTGTAGTCCGAGCCGCCCCGACCCAGCGTCGTGGTCTCACCGTCGACGGTGGCTCCGAGGAAGCCCGTGACCACCCGGACGGGCCCCGGCTTCCCGAGACGCTTCCGGGCTCGTTCCTCCGTCTCCTCCCGGAGAACCCGGGCGGCTCCGAAGTTGTCGTCGGTGACCACGATCTCCCGGGCGTCCACGGCGTCCGCGTCCACGCCCCGGGTCCGGAAGGCCGCCGCCACCAGGGGAGCCGAGAGACGCTCCCCGAAGCTGAGGAGCCGGTCCCCGATCCGCCGGGAGCACTCGCCCACCAGGGAGATCCCCCGGCCCAGCTTCTCCAGCTCCTCCACCGCCCCCGAGATCCGCGCGTCCAGCTCGTCCCGGACGTGGTCCTCTGCGAGCCGGTCCAGAGTCGCGCGGTGCCGCTCCTCGATCTCCTTGAGGGCCTCCTCCCACCCCGGATCGCCGGCGGTGGCTAGCTCGGCCATCTCCAGAAGGCGGTCGGTGACCCCCCCGAACGCCGAGACGACCACGATGGGAGAGATCCCCTCCCGCACGGCCGGCGAGACCAGCTCCACCACCTTGAAGATCCGGTCCGCGTCCAGGACGGAGGTGCCCCCGAACTTGAAGACGCGGAGCTGCTTGGAGTCGCTCAACCGAATTCCTCCGTGCTCGGAACAAGAAACCGCCCCGACCTCGGGAGAGGCCGGGGCGGCGGGTTTCGCTTCGAGCGTGCGTTCGAGCTAGCTCGGGCGCGAACCCATCCCCGGACCCTCTCCCGTCGTCTCGGGAGTGGGCCGGCAAGACGTCGTCTTCGTCGTGCCGAGGCCGGGGATCGTGATCACGTTCTTCCTTCCTGGCAGGTCGCCGACCTGCCGCAATGGGTCTGCGGACATCCGCTTGGCCGGAAAGCTGCTCCGGCGGGCCAACCGTGTCAAGAGCGCGATTTCCGACTCTTGACTGCCAGAACCTCCTTCCTTTATCGTGCTTGGTCCTCTGGGGGCAGAGCTTCCGGTGGAAAACGAGCTTCGAGGAGAAACGTGAGAAATCTTCCCGCAGGTCATGAAGCCATGATGATGATGGGGATCATGGACATGCCGGCCTCCCGAATGATGATGGGAGGCGGGGCCTGGGGGAGCACGTCCGTGAGTCGGTAGTCGCGCGACCTGCGGAAGCCCTCGGGCCCCGGCCTCCCGACGGAGGTCGGGGCCTTTTCCTTGCCCCGTCTCTCGTGGCTTCCGCGCGCATTCAAGGCTCATGGACGAGGACGAGCACCGTGTCGACGACAGCGGCGACGAAAGAATCACTGAAGTGCAAGATCTGCGGGAACCTGGTCGAAGCCGGCCTCCAGCACGTCTGCGAGGAGTGTTTCGGCCCCCTGGAGGTCCAATACGATCTCGAGGAGATCTCCCGGACCCTGACCCGGGAGACGATCGAGGGGCGCTACCCCGATCTCTTCCGCTACCGGGAGCTCCTTCCCCTGAAAGGGCCGCCCAAGATCGGAACGGGGGTCGGTTTCACCCCCTTCCTCCCGGCTCCCACCCTGGGTGAGGCCATCGGGATCCAGGACCTTTGGATCAAGTGCGACAGCTCCAATCATCCCACTCAGTCGTTCAAGGATCGGGTAGTGGCCGTGGCCATCAACCGGGCCATCGAGTTCGGGCTCGACGTGGTCGGCTGCGCCTCCACCGGAAACCTGGCCAACGCCGTGGCGGCCCAGGCCGCCGCAGCGGACCTCGAGGCGTGGATCTTCGTGCCCGCCGACCTGGAGGCCGAGAAGATCCTGGCCACCGCCGTCCACGGGCCCCAGCTCGTCCGCATCGAGGGCACCTACGACGACGTGAACCGCCTCTGTGCCGAGGTCGCCGACGACTTCGGATGGGGCATCGTCAACGTCAATCTCCGACCCTACTACAGCGAAGGGTCGAAGAGCATGGCCTTCGAGATCGCCGAGCAGTTGGGCTGGGCCGCCCCGAGGAATGTCGTGGCCCCCATGGCCGGAGGCTCCCTCATCACCAAGCTCCAGAAGGGCTTCATCGAGCTCGACGAGGTGGGGATCATCGAGGGCGGACGCGACGTGAGCCTCTACGGCGCCCAGGCCGACGGTTGCGCGCCCATCATCCACGCCCTCCACGAAGGGATCGACCGCATCCGTCCGGTCCAGGAGCCCAACACCATCGCCAAGTCCCTGGCCATCGGAAACCCGGCCGACGGGCCCTTCGCCGTCAAGACCATGAAGGAGAGCGGCGGGTGGGGTGAGACGGTGTCCGACGACGAGATCCGCGAGGGGATGTATCTTCTGGGGAGGGCCGAAGGCATCTTCACCGAGACGGCCGGCGGGGTCACCGTCGCGACTGCGGCGAAGCTGGCGAAGCAGGGGCGCATCGAGCAGGATGGTCCCACGGTCCTCTGCATCACCGGAAACGGTCTCAAGACTCCGGACCCCATCCGGGTCGTCGTGGACTTCGGCTCGGCGATCGAGCCCCGACTGTCCGAGGTGGAGAGGCTCAGGGGGGAGTCGACACGCCGCTGATCGTGCCCCGACGGCGCCGCCGATCGCGTCCGGACCGGCCGCTTCGACGAGCGCACCGCGGTCGATGATCGATTCACCGGGCAACGACCGGTCGGGGTCGGCGGACTCATCCCGACGACGCGAGTTCAGACGAGACACAGGAGCAAGAAGAACGATGACCATCACGGTCCGAGTACCCAACGCCCTCCGGAAGCTGACCGGGGACGAGGGACGGCTGCAGTCCGAAGGCAGCAGCGTCCGGGAAGTCCTTGAGAACGTGGGTGAGAAGCACCCCGACTTCCTGGCGAGGATCACCGAGGACGACGGAGAGCTCCGTCAGTTCCTCAACGTCTTCGTCAACGGAAACGACATCCGCTTCGAAGACGAGCTGGACACCCCGGTGAGCGACGGAGACGAGATCTCCATCGTCCCCTCCATCGCCGGCGGCTGACAGCAAGACAGCCCTTCCCCTCCTCGGGCGTACGGCAGAAGGAAATCCTGATCTGGAGGTTGTCCGGCCCCAGCTCCTGACGCACCAGCGTCAGGGCCTCGCACTCCATGTCGAAGGATAGAAGGCGGCACAGATCAGCGTCACGCCCTGCTTGACCCGCTCCCCGAAGAACTGCCGGCGATCACCGTACGCCGGGGTTCGCCGCTCGATCGCGCCCACGTCTCCTCGGTCAGCTCGCCGTCCAGGAACTCGTCGTACGCATCGGCGGTGGTCGCCCACCGAGGGGGAAGCCCCTTCCCCCCCAGGGACTGGCACATCTCGCCCAGGGAGGCGGCCTTCCCGCCGACCCGGGCAGTGTCGCCGGAGCCGATCTCGTCGAACCAGAGGATCCCGGAGGATTCGACGACGGAAGAGCCGCTTCTCGACGCCCGCTCCCTCGGCGCCTTCGGCGTCTCCGTGCTCGTCGATTCGGCCATCAGGTCACTCCCATGAAAGAAGAACGGACCCGCGAGCGCCCGCTCGACATGCGTCGAGCCGACACCCGGGGATCCGCTTCCGTGCTACGGAGTTGAAG
>JBKHJU010000307.1:0-3661 GCA_046537985.1 Longimicrobiales bacterium | reverse complement strand
GGCCATCATTGTGCTCGGCCCGCCCGCCGCCGGGAAGTCCACGGTGGCGAACCCGATTCTCGAGGCCTACCGGGCGAAGCTCATCGACCCGGATGAAATGAAGCAGCTCATCCCGGAGTTCGACGGGGGCCGTAACGCTGGCGGGGTCCACCGGGAGAGCTCGCACCTGGTTGAGGAGCTCATGCTCCGGGCCGTTGAGCGCGGTGAGAACATCGTGGTGCCGATGGTCGGCAAGACGCGGGGCTCGCTTGAGCAGGACATCCAGGACCTCAAGGACGCCGGCTACGACGTCCACCTGGTCATCAACGAGCTCCCGGCCGCGAAGGCGGCCTGGCGGGCCTACGTCCGCTTTCACGACGAGAACCGCTACGTTAGCTTTCACTACATCCTCGGAGAGGTCCAGAACCGGCCGCAGGAAAACTTCCAGGCCTTGAAGGACGATCCGAGGGTCTCCACCTACCAGAGGTTCGACAATGACGTCCCCTACCGAACGTCCCCGGTTCTCCTCGAGAGGTCGGACGACGCGCCCGAGCTCCCGGGGCTCCCCCACGAGGTTGAGCGACTGGGAGAAGAAGAAGCTGGAGCTCCGGGACAGCCGGCCGATGCTGGCCAGCGCCCGGAAGGCGCGGAAGCTCCTCCAGGAAGGTTCCGGGAGCGAGGCGCAGAAGAAGTAGCCGCCCTCGCCCCGGAGCTCGAGCTCGAGCCGGGCCAGGCCGCCGACCGGGCGGAGGTCCAGGACGAGCTATTCGGGGGATCCACCCTGGTCGGCGGGCAGGAGCAGACCGAGATGGGCCTCGAGGGCGGGGCCGCCAGCCTCACTGCCGCCGAACGCCAGGCGAAGCAGACCCTCTCCCTCCTCCAGGGGAAGATCGAGCGGGGGCACGCATCGAAGGCGGAGGTGAAGGCCTTCGAGGACGCCTACACCCTGCTTCGCCGGAACGACAAGCTGGACGCTGCCGAGGTCGGAGCTCGAGCTCGAGACCTGGCCGAGGAGAGCCGCACCCTCCAGTTCGAGGACACCGGCGACCTGTTCGCGTTGGCCCAGGGCCAGGAGCTCGCCGGCGGCGTGGACGTCGCCCCGCTGACCCCGGAGGAGCGGTCCCCGGAGAGCCGGTCCCTCGAGGAGCTCCAGGACCACCTCGAGCAGAAGTACGGGATACAGCTCCGGCTCTACCAGAGCCACGGCCACACCATCGAGCTGTCGCGGGTCGAAGTGCCGGAGGGCGAGCGGGGCAGGGGCCTCGGCACCCGGGCCCTCGAGGAGGTCCTGGCCTGGGCCGACCTCCATAACAAGACCCTGTGGCTGTCGGTGGCCCGGGAGGGGAACGAGGGACGCCTCCGTGAGTGGTACAAGCGCCACGGGTTCGTGGAGAACCGGGGCCGGAACAAGGACTACGCCCTCTCGAGGTACGCCGAGATGTATCGGGTGCCCCAGGGCAAGGACGTCTCCCCTCTCGACCCGGGGTGGTCGGACGCACAGCTCGCCAGCGCCAGGCTTCCGGAGGTGGGCGGGTTCGCCACCGCCACCGACGAGGAGGTCGGCCGCTTCCTGTCTCGAGCGGAGGAGAGCGAGGAGACGGTCCCGAGCCGGCGGGAGATCCAGGAGTACCTCGAGAAGGCCCTCAACGTCCCGGTCAAGACGGGGCGCTTCCCCCGCCGCTCCCCGAAGGGCTCCCTGGGGATCTACAAGGCCCCGGAGAACGTCATCCGACTGGGGACCCACGGCGACATCGTGACGCTCGCCCACGAGCTCGGGCACCGCCTCCAGCAGCTCTTTTTCAGCTCTCCCGATGGGAAGCTGTACGAGGACCACTTCGCCCTCATGCCCCAGGAGATGCAGGACGAGCTCACGGAGCTGTCCCGGGGGATCAGCGGCGGCGGCCTCCGGGAGGGATGGGCGGAGTTCTGGCGGCGCTATCTGGACCGCCCGGAGGTGCTCCCCGAGCGGGCCCCGGCACTCCTCGGCTACGTCCAGGAGCGCCTCGACAACGAGTTCCCCCACATCCGGAACGTCCTGGAGAAGGGGGCCGAGATGTGGCGGTCCCACCGGGAGGGCGGCGAGCTCGCCCGGATCGAGTCACAGATCAGCGTCGGGGAGCGGGACCCGGGGCTGTCGGCCGCCGAGGCCTGGAGGCGCTTCCGTACCGGCCTCCTGGACCGCTTCGAGCCCATCCGCCAGGTCGTCCAGGACCTCACGGACGGGAACCCGAACCACGCGGAGAACGCCGAGGCCCTGGCTCGCCTCGTAGCCGGGTCCACGGGCCTCGCGGACCACTGGCTCGAGAAGGGTCAGCTCTCGTTCGAGACTGGCAAGGCCATCCCGGGCGCGAAGCCGCTCAAGGCCATCCTCGAGCCGGTGGTCGGCAACCTCGACACTTTCCGGACCTACACTGTCGTGCGTCGGGCCCAGGAGCTCCAGGAGCGGGACATCGAGACGGGGATGCGGGAGGCCGACGTCGCGGCGGCCCTGGACCAGCTCGAGGACCGCTACGGCGAGACGTTCCGCCCGGTATTCGATGAGCTGGTCGAGTACCAGGACAACCTCCTCCGCTACCTGGTGGACGCCGGCGTGATGAGCGAGGAGACCTTCACCGCCATCAAGGAGAAGAACCAGGCCTACGTCCCGTTCATGCGGGTCATGGACCAGCAGGGGGCGAGTGGGATCAGCGGGGCCCTCGGGCACCTGTTCTCCCCGGTGCGGAAGATCCAGGGATCCGGACGGCAGATCGTGGACCCGCTCGAGTCCATCGTGAAGGCGACCTACGAGTACATGCAACTGGGGGCGAAGCAGGAGGTGAGCCGGGCCCTGGGCGAGGTCGCACAGCGACTCGAGGCCGGCGAGCACCTCGAGGCCATCGACACCCCCATCCGCCGGCTCCGCTTCTCCCTGGGCGAGGTCGAGGGTCAGCTCGCCAACATCGTGGGCCAGGAGACGCTCGATGAAATCCGCGACCGGGCCCGAGAGGAGTTCGAGGAGCGAACCGAGGGGATGGACGAGCAGGAAATCCGGGCCCGGGGCCTCAAGCCCTACGACCCGGCAGAGGAGCTCCTGGCGATCTTCCGGCCCGGGGACCTGTTCGGGAAGGCCAACGTCATCAGCGTCCTCGAGAACGGGGAGCGGCAGTACTACGAGGTGAGCGAGGAGCTGTGGGAGGCGCTCCAGGGGCTCGACGTCGAGCACGCCCCGCTGGTGGCGCGGTGGCTCGGGGTCCCGGCGCGGACGCTTCGGGCCGGCGCCACCCTGGCCCCGGAGTTCCAGCTCCGAAACCCGATCCGCGACCAGGTGATGGCCGGGATCCAGTCGGAATACGGCTACGTCCCGTTCGTGGACATGACCAGGGGGATCTTCCACCTCCTCGGCAAGACCGAGACCTACTGGGCCTGGAAGGCCGGCGGCGGAGAGCGGAGCTCGCTCCTGGCCCTGGACCGGCGACAGATGCAGAGGGCCGTAGCCGAGCTCGAGCGGAGCGGAGGGGCCACGAACGTCATCAAGACCGAGCTGGACGCCCTCCGGCTGTTCGGCCGGGCCCTGGCGGAGACAGCCACGCTCAACCTCCGCCAGGGGGCCGAGACGGCCATCGAGGGCGTGACGACCGCCCTGGACCCGCTGGCCCGCCTGTCGGCCCTCATGGAGGACGCCACCCGGGTCGGTGAGTTCGCC
>JBKHJU010000306.1:0-3681 GCA_046537985.1 Longimicrobiales bacterium | reverse complement strand
GCGCTCCTCGTGGGCGGCTGCACACTGGTCACCGACCTCGACTCCTTCGAGCAGGGCGACGGAGGCGCCGCGCGATCCCCGGTCGAAGGTCGAAGTGGTGACCCCGCCATCCTGGTCGAGACCGAGGACGGGCGCCACTTCGAGTGCGACGCGGTCTTCGTGGCCACGGGCCGGAGGCCCCAGACCGGGGCCCTGGAGCTCGAGCGGGCGGGCATCGAGACCGACGGGGCGGCCATCCGGGTGGACGACACGCTGAAGACCACCGGGCGGGGAGCGTGGGCCGTGGGAGACGTCACGGGCGGCCTCCAGTTCACCCACGTGGCCGACTACATGGCGAAGACAGCCCTCCGGAACGCCATCTTCCCCTTCTCGTCGAGGGTGGACTACTCGGCGGTGCCCTGGGTCACCTACACGGATCCGGAGGTGGCCCACGTGGGACTCGGGCAGGAGGAGGCGGAAGCCGAAGGTGGCACCACCTACCGCTACGATCTGGACGACCTGGACCGGGCCATCGTGGACGCCCGGACCCGGGGATTCTGCAAGATCACGGCCGACGGGAAGGGGCGGATCCTGGGCGCCACCCTGGTGGCCCACGACGCCGGCAACCTCCTCCAGCCGGTGGTCCTGGCCATGAAGCACGGGCTGAAGCTCTCCGACGTCGCCGACACCGTCTTTCCCTATCCCACCATGGTGGAGGGCGTGAAGAACACCGCGAACGCCTACCAGCGGAGCCGTCTCGACGGCACCGGTGGGAAGGTCCTGAAGAAGGTGGTCTCGTGGCTGACGTGAACGGTGAGACCACCCGGACCGGGCCCCCGGGCGGCGAGGAGGCCGAGCCCTCAGCCGGCGCCGAAGAAGTCCGCATCGAGGAGGTCGCCCTCGAGGGCTCCCCCAACCGAAAGCGGGCCCTGCTCAAGCTGGCCGCCCTGGCGGCGCTGGTGATCGGCGGAATCGCCCTGGCACGATTCACCCCCGTGGGCGACTTCCTGAGCCGGGAGGGGATCGACCGGGGCATCGAGCTGGTTCGGGGAAGCCCCTGGGCTCCCGCCCTCTTCGTGCTGACCTACGGAGTGGCCATGGCCCTCGCCCTTCCGGGCACGGTCCTCACCCTGGCGGGAGGAGCCCTCTTCGGCTTCGGATGGGGAGTGGTCTTCAACACCGTCGGGGCCAACCTGGGCGCCAACGCCGCCTTCGGCATCGCCCGGTGGCTCGGACGGGACGGGGTCGAGCGTCTGGCGGGCGATCGCCTGGAGAAGCTGGACAAGGCCACGAAGAACTACGGCTTCCGGGGGCTCATGACGCTCCGTCTGATCCCGCTGGTTCCCTTCAACGCGCTCAACTTCGGAGCGGGTCTCACGGCCATGTCCTGGGCAACCTACGCCGGGGCCACCCTCATCGGAATCTTCCCGGGAACCGTCGTGTACACCCTATTCGCCGACGCCCTCCTCCAGGGCTCCCAGGAAGCCTCCCGGGAAGCCTTCCTTCGGATGCTCCTGGCCGGGGTCCTCCTCGTTCTCCTCAGCTTCCTTCCGACGATCATGAAGAAGCTGAACATCAAAGTCACCGGCGGCACGGCCGTGGTCCTCCTGGCACTGGGGGGCCTGCTGACCCCGGGGTCGGCATCGGCCACCGTCGCTGCGGCAACCCCGATCGTCGATCCGTCGGCCCCGGCGGCGGTTTCGGCGGACATCCAGGAGCCTGAAGAGGGACCGGCGTCCCAGGCCCTCCCGAGCCACGACGCCTTCACCCGCATCCTCCGACGCCACGTGGAAGGCTCCCGGTTCGACTACGGAGCCCTGAAGGAGGATCGGGCCACCCTGGACCGGTACCTGGAGAGCCTCGCCGCCGTCGATCCGGGCGCCCTCTTCTCGGCCTCGGACGACGCGAGGCTGGCGTTGTGGATCAACGCCTACAACGCCTGCATGCTGAAGCTGGTGGTGGACCACTATCCCCTCACGGGGCAGCCGGGGCTCTTCCAGCGCCTCCGGAACGCCTTCGCCGCCCGCCCGGAGAACTCCGTCTGGCGCATCGACGACGTCTTCACCCGCCGGCACTGCGAGGTCGCGGGCGAGCCCCGCTCCCAGGACGAGATCGAGCACGAGATCATCCGGCCGACCTTCGGCGATCCCCGGATCCACTTCGCCGTGAACTGCGCGGCGCTGAGCTGTCCCCGCCTCGCGTCGGAGGCGTACACCGGCGAAGAGCTGGACGCCCAGCTCGACCGGCAGGTGCGGCAGCTCATGCAGAACCCGGATCATTTCCGACTCACCGGCGGCGACCCGGCCGTCCTCACGGTGAACCGGGTCCTGGACTGGTACGGTGGCGACTTCGGCGGGCCCGAGGGCGTGAAGGACTTCTTCGCTTCCTACGCCGACGCCCGGGAGCAGGAGATTCTCCGGGATCCGGACACCCGGGTCGAGTACTTCGACTACGACTGGACCCTGAACGACGTCCGCCCCTGACGGCGCAGCCGTGCGTCCCAGCCCGGTCCTCGGAATCGTCGTTCCCACCCTGAACGAGTCCCGGGAGCTCCCTTCCCTCCTGGACGACCTGGACGACCTGGCCGTCCCCCACCGGGTCGTCGTGGTGGACGGAGGCTCGGGGGACGGCACGCCAGCGCTCGCCCGGAACCGGGGGATCGACGTCCGAGCCGCCCCCCGGGGGAGGGCCTCCCAGCTCAATGCCGGAGCGGACGTCCTCGACACCCCCTGGCTCTTCTTCCTTCACGCCGACGTGCGCCTGCCCCGCGACGCCCGGAGGGCCCTCGAGGCGTGGCTCCCCGACGCCGACCCCGGCGAGGTCGCCTTCTTTCGGCTGCGCCACGACGGGGATCACTGGTTCTATCGCCTCGCCGAAGCGGTCCAGTGGCTCCGGGAGCGGGGCTCGGGCCTGGTCTACGGGGACCAGGGGCTGGTCATCCACCGGAATCTCTTCGACGCCGTGGGCGGGTACCCGACCCTCCCCGTCATGGAAGACGTCGAGATCATGCGCCGGATCCGACGGCGGGGCCGCCCCGTACGCCTCCCCGCCGATGTGATCGCCAGCCCCCGCCGGTACGAGCGGGAGGGACGCTGGCTCGGCTGGGCCCGAAACGGAATCCTCCTGAGCCTCCACCTGCTGGGGGTCCCGGCACGGATCCTGGCCCGGTGGTATCGACCCGAGCCGCACGACCACGGCAACGATCCCCGAGCGACCGCAGGCCCCACCGCTCCGCCCCCTTCCGAGGCGAGGGAATCGCCGGAGGGCGCTGCATCGGACGAGGAGGGCCGCGTCCTCCTCGTGTTCGCCAAGGCCCCGGTGGAGGGACGGGTGAAGACCCGTCTGGCCCGGGACGTGGGCCACCGGCGGGCCACCCGGCTCTACCACGCGGTCGGGCGCCGGGTGGTGGACCAGCTCCGGGGCGGCCCCTATCGCACCGTCGTCTGCCACGACCCGCCCGACGCCGAGACGGAGATCCGTTCCTGGCTGGGAGCGGACGGGCTGGAATTCCGTCCCCAGAAGGGTGCGGACCTGGGAGCGCGAATGGCGGAATCCTTCGGGTGGGCCTTCGAACGCGCCCGGGCGGTCTGCATCGTGGGAACCGACGCCCCAGGCGTGGACCGGAGCGTCGTGGAAGAGGCGTTCGCGAGCCTCGAGGCGGCAGACATCGCCGTCGGGCCCGCCGCGGACGGGGGCTACTAC
>JBKHJU010000305.1:0-3690 GCA_046537985.1 Longimicrobiales bacterium | reverse complement strand
GCTCACGGTCACGCTCCCTTCGCGAAAAGGCCCGTGGGCCGGATCACCAGGACCAGAACCAGAACGGCGAAGGCGATGAGCTCGGAGAATGCGAAGGCCACGTAGGTCCCCGCCATCACCTCGGCCAGAGCCAGGACGTAGCCTCCCAGGATCGCTCCGGGCACGCTCCCCATCCCACCCAGGATCACGATGACGAAGGCCTTGAGGATGATGAGCTCGCCCATGGTGGGGAAGACCAGGACCAGCGGCGCAATGAGCCCGCCGGCCATCGCGGCCAGGACTCCCGAGAGCGCGAAGGTGATGAGGGCCACCTTTCGGGTGTCGATTCCCACCAGCAGGGCCCCCTCCCGATTCTGGGCCATGGCCTCGATGCTCATCCCCACCAGGGTCTTTTTCAGGAGTACGAAGAGGCCCACCATGGTGACCACCGCCGCGGCGATGACCAGGAGACGCTGTTCGGTGATGGTGATCCCGGCGACGTTCACCACGCCGTCGAGGGGCGTGGCCACCTGCCGGAAATCGGGACCCCAGATGGCCTGGGCCCCTCCCTCCATGAAGAAGAGAATCCCCAGGGCCGCGATCATGGCGTGGATCGGGGTCTTTCCCTCCAGGGGTCGGAAGACGAGCCACTCCATCGCCGCCCCCATCGCCGCCAGCGCCGCCACCGCCGCCAGGGTCGCCACCACGTAGGGAACGCCGAGGACGGTCAGGAGGACGTACACCACGTACGCTGCCGCCATGTAGAGGGCGCCGTGGGCGAAGTTGGGCACCTTGAGCACCCCGTAGACCAGGGTCAGCCCCAGGGCGACCAGGCTGTAGACGCTCCCTAGAGCGATCCCGTTGATCAGCTGTTGGAAGAAGAGACTCAACGGGGCGACCTCATTCCAGCTCCGCCCCTCCGGGCGACGGGATGGGGACGGCGACGAACTCTCCGTCCACCACGTGGGCCGCGAAGACGTCCCGGGCCAGGTGCCCCCGCTCCGTGACCCCGTGCATGTTGAAGATCCGGAGCTCCTCGGGGAGCTGACGGGCCGCCTCGCCGACGGTGGCCCGGATGGCGTCCGGGTCCTCGGTGGTGCCGGCCAGGGACATGGCCTCGGCCAGGAGGTGCACGGCCTGATAGTTGATGGCCACCTCGCTGGTGGGCGATTGGGCGTCCTGCCCGAAGCGCTCGTAGTAGCGCTCGGTGAAGTAGGGGGCGCCCTCCGTGGGGTAGGTTTCCTGGGGGTAGACCCCGATGGAGCCTTCCAGGAATTCCATTCGGACGATGTCCAGCATCTCCATGAACTTGGCCTGATCCATGATCAGGAAGCCTCCCTCGAAGCCCTGCTCCCGGGCGGTCCGGATGACCAGGGCCGTGGGCTGGGAGGGGCCACCGATGAAGAGCACGTCCGGGTCGTCGGAGAGGGCCCGGGTCACGGGGCCGGTGAAGTCGGTGGTCGTGTTGTAATCCACCCCGTGGTCTTCGCCCACGGTGCCCCCCTGGCGCTCCCACTCGGCCGTCACCTGCTCGGTCCACGCCCGCCCGTAGGCTGTCGTGGTGGGAACGAGACCGAGCCGGTTTCCGAATCGCTCCCTCATGACGCGCACGAAGGGCTCCTGGTACGCGTCGAAGCGGGGAGGGAGCATGACCGTCAGGGGGTTTTCGGCTTCCAGGATGCTGGGCTCGCTGCTGTACGCGGCCAGGAGGAAGCGGGGCTCTTCGGTGTTGATCTCCTGGAGAGCTCGAATGCCGCCGGCGTGGGGCACGAGGATCACCGGAGGCTCCCGCCGCTGGAGAAGGCGCCGGGCGGCGGTGGCGGTCTCGTAGGGAAGGTAGCGGTCGTCGACGGAGAAGAGCTCGAAGCGGACCTGACGCCCGTTCACCTCGAATCCCCCGCCCTCGGCGATCTCGTCTGCGGCCATCTGGATGCCTCGTTGGACGTTACGGCCGTAGTAGGCGGCGCCTCCGCTGAGGGGACCGATGTAGCCGATGGGGATCGCCTCGAGCCCGTCATCGCCGCCCCGCCCCGCCCCTTCCTCGCCTCCTCCGCATCCGGTCAGCAGGAGCAGGCCGACGACGAAGATCGCGACGAGCCCACGGGACCCGGATCGCTCGGGCCCGAGGATCCGCCCCCCGGTGAAGGCAAGTCGTTTCCCCTTCCCGGGTCGACGGCTCACAACGCCACCATCGGTCGAGCGTCGACCGAACGAGACGGAACCATGGGTCATCGGGTCCTCCGGCGTGTGGTTGGGTGGTGTCATTCCAGAAGCTCGCGGGCGTGGTCGACGATCTCGGTTACCGCCTGGCCGAAGCCCGCGAAGCGGGGGTCCCGGGTCTGCCCTCGCACCCATCGAGCGTAGATCTGCTGCAGGATCACAGCAAGTTTGAAGTACGCGAAGGGGAGGTACCAGCCCATCCGGGAGACGTCCCTGCCGCTCCGCTCTCCGTACCGGTGGATCAGCTCCTTCCGTGCCGGAAAGCCGGGACGCAGCGGGAGGTTCGCAAGGATCTTCGGGATCGCCGGCGGATCGCCGGGCTCGGGCCAGTAGCTCAGGAAGACGGCCAGGTCCATCAGGGGATCTCCGACCGTGGCCATCTCCCAGTCCAGGACGGCCCGGATGATCAGCGGGTCATCGGGATCGAAGAGGAGGTTCTTGAGGTGGTAATCGTTGTGGATGATGGTCGGCGGCGGGCTCGGCGGGACGTTTTCCGCGAGCCGCTCCGTCAGGACTTCCACGTCGGGGCTCTCGTTCGTGCGTGACTTGTCGTAGCGTCCGATCCATCCTCGCACCTGGCGTACCAGGAACCCCTCCGGATGCCCGAGATCGCCCAGGCCGGCGGCTTCGTAGTCCACGGCGTGGAGATCGAGAAGGGTGTTCAGGACCACGTCGGCGAAGTCGTCGCAGAGCTCCTCCGTCGCCTCGGTCCCGGCGGGGAACTCGTGGGCCACCACCGTCCCGCTCCGGTACTCCATGACGTGGAAGGGCACGTCCATGACGTCGGGGTCGTTGCACACCAGGAGGGAGCGTGGCGCCAAGGGGAAAGCCGGATGCAGGCGCCGCAGGATTCCGGCTTCCCGCTCCATGTCGTGTGCCTTGGGAGGCACCGGCCCCAGGGGAGGACGGCGCAACACGGCCTGCCACGCTCCCACGCTCAAGAGATACGTGAGGTTGGAAGAGCCCGTCGGAAATTGTCGAATCCGGAGAGGCTCGTCGGGAAGGTCGGAAAGCTGCTCCCTGAGGAAGGCCTCGATCCGCTCCCGGTCGAGCTCCTCTCCCTCGCGGACCGGAATGGTCCGCTCTTCCGCCGATACCGTCACGCTCTCGCCTCCTCGGCAGATCCAGCCCTGGACGTCCCCACCTCGGAGGAGTCGACGCGAACCAGCTGTCCCTCCCGGACCTCGGCCACCAGGTTCGTGGCCCCGACGTCGGCGACGAAGTCGAACGAGTCGGTCTCTCCGTTCTCGAAGAACCAGCGCCCGGCACGGGATCGACGCAGCAGGTCGGGAATCCGGCCATCATATAGATCGGCGAGATCCCAGGCCAGCTGGGTCCCGTCGTTCCCCGACCAACCTTCCCGCTCCATGTGGGAGAGGATGCACGCCGCTCCGGCCAGGTCGTCCAGGGCCAGGCGCCCCAGGGACCCGGCGCATGCGATGTAGATCTTCTCGGGCCGGGTGCGCTCGAGATGGGCGGCCACGGCCGGTG
>JBKHJU010000304.1:0-3696 GCA_046537985.1 Longimicrobiales bacterium | reverse complement strand
TCCGCCGCCCGGGTCCCCTCGATCTGGCGAACCAGCTCGTCCTTCCGCTGATCCATCCTCTCCTTCCGGTCCGTCTGGGCGGCGGCGTCGGCCCGGACCTCCCGGTGCCGGTCCTCCGCCTCCCGGAGGGACTCACGCGTGGCCTCGAGCTCACCCTCGTTCTCCTTCAGGGTGGCGGCGGCCTGTTCCCGGGCCTGCCGCGCCTCCCCGGCCTTCGCCTCGACCTTCGAGACTTCGTCTTCCAGCTCCCGGATCCGGCTCCGGCGCTCCAGGACGCCCGTGGCGCCCCCGGGGTTCCCCACCCGGACGATTCCCCGACGGTCCACGTAGGCCCCGGACGGGGTCACGCGGTCCCGGTCACCTCCGTCGCCTTCGATGGCGGTGCCGTCGTCCACGAGATCGGCGCCGGCCAGGAGGCCTCGCACCCAGGGGGCGCCGTCGCCGTGGACGTCGAGGGCGTCGAGGAGCGTGCCTCCCGTCGAACCGTCGGGTGCCCGGTCCAGGGGGAGGATCACCAGCCCCCCGCCCTCGGTCCAACTGTCCCGGAACCAGTCCCGCAGATCGGCCACGGTCCGCCGGTCCCGGACGACGATCCCCCGGGCCATGGGCCCCAGGTACAGCTCCACCGCCCGGGCCAGCTCCGGGGGCGCCGTGAGGAAGTCGGTGATCGTTCCCAGGACCCCGTCCCGGCCCTGATCCAGCACCGCCCGGACCACGGGCTCCATGCCCTCCCGGTCCTTCGCCATGGATCGGAGTGCCGAAAGGCGGGCCCGAACGGATCCGGCCTCGTCTTCGGCTTCCCGCTCCAGCCGTCGGGCCTCCTCCAGCCCCTCTCGCGCCTCCTCAACGGCACTCCGTGCTTCCTCGACCCGGGCCCTGGCCTCTTCGATCTCGCCTTCCAGCACCTGGACCCGGTCGGCGAAGAGATCCCCCTGGGATTCCAGCTCCGAGAGGACGTCTCCGGCCTCCTCCAGGTCGGCCCGGAGCTCTCCCTCCCGGCGCTTCAGCTCGGCCGCCTGGGCGTCGGCGGACTCGGCATCCCCTTCGAGCTGGGCCACCCGCCGGGCGATCTCCCGCTCCCGACCCTCCACCTCTTCCAGCCTCGACCGGGCGCTCGTGAGCCGCTCCCGCACCCGCTCCGACTCCCGACGCCGCGCTTCGAGCTCCTTCTGGAGCCCCTCGAGCTCGGCCGCCTTCCGGGCGCGCTCCTCGGAAAGGGTCTCGCCATCCCGCTTCAGGGTCTCGATCCGCTCCCGAGCCTCGAGCCGCTCGTCGGAGATCTGGGTCAGGCGCCTCTCGGCGTAGGAGGTCCGCTCCCCCGCCACGGCAAGATCCCGCTCCCAGCGGGCCAGCTCCTCCCGGACCTCCTCGAGCTTCGAGGCGGCCTCGGCCCGGGCCTTCTCGGCCTCCACCTGACGGAGGCGGAGCTGCTCCTCCTCGGCCTCGGCGGTCCGCAGCCGGGCGACCATGCCCTCACCCTTCTTCTCGTCCTGCTCCAGGATCTCGTCGACCTCGTCGAGGCGCTCGGCGAGCCCGGTGAGCTCGTCCCGTACCACGGCCACCTCCACGGACAGCCGCCGATTCCGCAGCTCCTGCCACCGCTCGGCCTTCCCCTTCTGTCGGGCCAGGGAGCGGACCTTTCGCTGGACTTCGCCGATGAGGTCTTCGAGCCGCTCCAGGTCGGCCTCGGCCCGCTCGAGACGCCGGATCGCCGTCTTCCGGCGGTCCTTGTACTTCCCGACGCCCGCGGCTTCCTCGAAGAGGGATCGCCGCTCGTCGGCCCGGTCCGAGAGGATGGCGTCGATCATCCGGTTCTCGATGACCGCGTACGCGTTGGCGCCGAGACCCGTGTCCCGGCAGAGATCCACGACGTCCTTGAGGCGGGAAGGAGATCGGTTGATGAAGTAGTCGCTCCCCCCGTCCCGGTAGACGGTCCGACCGATCTCCACCTCCTCGAAGGGCACCGGTAGGCTCCCGTCCTCGTTGGAGACGGTCATGCGCACCGATCCCCGGTTCACGGGCCGACGGTTCACGCTTCCCTGGAAGATGGCCTCTTCCATCTTGGCGCCCCGGATGGCGGTGGGACGCTGCTCGCCCAGGACCCACCGGACGGCGTCGCTGATGTTGGACTTGCCGCAGCCATTGGGCCCGACGATCGCCGTGAGACCCTCGTGGAAGTCGATGTCCGTCTGGTCGGCGAAGGACTTGAATCCGTGGAGCTGGAGACCGCGGAGCCTCATTCGGGGACCTCGCCCCTCCGTTCGGTGAAGGTCGCGTCGCCGATTCCGGCCTGGGAAAGGATCCCCTGGAGCGCCCGGGCCTCTTCGGGGCTGGAGTAACCACCGGCGTACACCCGGTACGCCGTCGAGCCGTCCGGATACGTCACCTCGAGGACGTAGCCGAAGACTTCGGTCCCCGTGGCGGCCTGGGCCCGAGCCCGGGCGCCGTCGAGGTCCGGCAGCTCGTCGATGACGAATGCCAGGGACGTGGCCTGGGGACTCCAGCCCGACGGGTCTTCCCGGGACAGGACCTGGGAGAGCGCCTCTCGGAGATCGGCGGCCTGATCGGGGGTGTTCGCCGGGCCCGCCAGGAGACGGTGCACGACGTCTCCACCCCGTTGCACAGGGGCCACCCCGAAGAGTCGGTCCGGAAGCCGGTCCTGGAGCGCCAGGGCCACGTCGGCGGCCGCCTGGGCGTCCCGATACACGTCGATGAGCAGGGACTGGCTCTGGACCGGGGAGGTGGGCTGGGGACCGCTCGTGTCCACCGTCGGCGCGACGCCGGTTCCGGCTGGGCCCAGCACGGACGCCAGCACGCGGTCGAGCCCCGGAACGTCCACGATTCCGAACCAGTGAGCGCCCACCGTGCCGACGGCGAGGATCACGGCCAGGGCCAGGAGCCGGAGGGGCCGGCCGCGGGTCCGATCCCGTCTTCCTCCCCCCCCCACCCCCGTTCCGACCACGACCGGCTCTCCGGCGCCTTCCTGCCCCGGATGGGACGCTCGCTCCGCTGCCCGCTCGCCTTCCCCGCGGCGCTCCTCGAACCCCTCCCGTCCTCCCTCGGGACGCTCGCCGGATGCATGGGGGCGGCCGGCCGCCGCGTCTGCTCCCGCAGCACCGGCCTCCTCCCCGGCGTCCCCTCCCCCCCCCGGCGTCCCATCGTCCCAGGGCCCGTCCACCTCGGGCGCACCCTGACCGAAGTCGGGCCCGGTCAGCAGGTCATCGCCCAGGCCTCTCCCGTCCGGCTCACCCCCGCTGTCCGGCGTCGACGCCTCCTCCCCGAGCTCCCCTGTCACGAATCCCTCGTCCGGAGCACGTCCCTCGTCCGGGTCGGGCTCCTCCTCCATTCCGGCGAAATCGTCTTCCAGTGCCGTCCCTTCCGTGTCGAGGCCCGCGAAGGACTCTTCCGCCTCCCCGGACTCGGGCTCCGCTTCGGTCCCGGCTTCCGACTCCCCCAGGTCCAGCTCCCCGGAGAACCCTCCGAAACCCATCGCTTCTTCGGTTTCTTCGCCTGTTCCGGACTCGTCCAATCCACCGTCGACGAGATCTTCGTCCGGGTCGCCGGAAAGGTCTCCCAACGCCCCGCTCCCTTCCAGCCCGTCGGCGAACTCCGTCTCCTCGTCCGCCTCCTCGTCCGCGCCCTCGTCCGCGCCCTCGCCCCGCTCTTCCTCCGGCACTTCGCCGAGGCCCTCCCAGG
>JBKHJU010000303.1:0-3703 GCA_046537985.1 Longimicrobiales bacterium | reverse complement strand
GCGGGAGCGCCGTGTGCTCGAGGCGGTGGTGCGGACCTACGTCGACACGGCCGAGCCGGCCGGATCCAGGACCGTCTCGAAGCGCTCGAGCCTCGGCGTGTCTCCGGCCACCATCCGGAACACCATGAGCGACCTGGAGGACAAGGGATACCTGACCCACCCCCACGCCTCCGCCGGCCGGGTACCCACCGACCTCGCCTATCGATTCTTCGTCGACCAGATCATCCAGCCTGCACCCCTCAGCGTCGAGGAGCAGATGAAGGTCGCCGAGGAGTTGAAAGGTGCGGCATCGGCCGTGGAACGCCTGGTTCGTCAGGCGGCCGGGGCCCTGAGCCTCCTCTCCCTGGAGATGGGCCTTGCGGTGGCGCCCCGGCTGGATGAGGCGGTCCTCGAGAAGCTGGATCTGGTCCAGGTATCCGCGGACAAGGTGGTCCTGGTGGCCAACATCCAGAGCGGAATCCTCCGGACGGTCTACGTGGATCTCCGCTCGGAGGTGCCCCGGGACGCCCTGGTGACGCTGGCCACGGTCCTCAACGAGCGGCTGGCCGGCCATACCCTGCGCGAGGTCCGGGAGACCCTTCCGGAGCGGCTCCGGGACGTGTCGGCCGACGACGAGCCGACCGAGGATCTGCTGAACATCTTCCTCCAGTCCGGGTCCGAGCTGTTCGACTGGCCTGGGCTGGGGACCGCGGACGTGGCCCTCGGTCGTGCGAGCGTGCTGGCCTCCCAGCCCGAGTTCACGGACGGGGAGCGCCTGAAGGGTCTCATCGAGCTCACCGAGCAGAGGGAGCTCCTCGCCGCCGTCCTCGGAGACCGGGAGCATCCCGGTGGCCTCCGGATCACCATCGGGGGGGAGAACGAGCCCGAGGAGCTCAGCGACTTCACCCTGGTGACCGCCGAGTACCGGGCCGGTGGCCTGAAGGGCGTCATCGGCGTCATCGGCCCGACCCGGATGGAGTACGAGAAGGTGATCACCATCGTGGACTACACGTCGGCTCTGGTGAGCCGATTGCTGACTTCCTGATTGGAGAACATGGCAGACTTCTACGAGCGCCTGGGCGTGTCCCGGGACGCGGGGCAGCACGAGATCAAGCGAGCCTATCGGAAGCTCGCCCTCAAGTACCATCCGGACCAGAACGAAGGCTCGAAGGAAGCCGAGGAGAGGTTCAAGCAGATCACGGAGGCATACGAGGTCCTCAGCGACCCGGCCAAGCGTAAGATCTACGACCAGTATGGCGAGGCGGGGCTGAAGGGAGCCGGGGGGCGTCGAGGCGCCGCCGGCTTCGACTTCGCCGACGCCATCGAGATCTTCATGCGGGACTTCGGCGGTGGAATGTCGGGTCTGGAGGATCTTTTCGGGGACCGGGCCCGGTCGGGTCGCCGCAGGAGCTCGGGGCCCACGAAGGGCGAGCAGATGCGGATCAGCGTCTCCCTCACCCTGGAGGAAGTCGCCGAGGGCACCACCAGGACCATTCGCGTCGCCACCCTCGAGCCGTGCGAGACGTGCGACGGTACCGGATCCGCCGACGGGTCGGGGGCCGCTGCCTGCCCCCAGTGTCGAGGCTCCGGCGAGGAGCGGCACGTCCAGCGCTCCGCCTTCGGCCAGTTCATGAGCGTCCGTCCGTGCCGGAGGTGCGAGGGACGGGGAGAGGTCATCTCGGAGCCGTGCCCGACGTGCCACGGCGAGGGGCGGACCCGGGATCGGAAGGAGATCGAGGTGGAGATCCCCGCCGGGGTCACCGGCGAGAACTTCATCTCCCTCCGTGGCAAGGGCCACGTGGGCCCCCGGGGCGGCCCCCGGGGCGACATCGTGGTTCTCCTGGAGGTGAAGGAGCACCCCCACTTCAAGCGCGAGGGCTCGGATGTCGTCTACGAGGCTCCCGTGACGTTCACCCAGGCGGCACTGGGCGACGAGATCGAGGTGCCGACGGTTCGAGGCACCGCCCGGCTCAAGGTCCCCGCCGGGATCCAGAGCGGGCAGTTCGTGCGGCTTCGGGGGGAGGGCCTCCCGGACCTGGAGAGCCGGGGACGGGGTGACCAGCTCGTGCGGATCGTGGTCTGGACCCCGGACACCCTCGGGCCCGAGGAGGAGCGCCTGTTGAGGGAGCTCCGGGAGGTGGAGCAGCCGCCGCCGGACCAGCTGGACAAGAAGGCTCACGGAGGCTTCTGGTCCCGGGTGAAGGAAGTCTTCACGGGGTGACGGGGTCGCGCCCCGCCGCTCTCGTCGGAGGCCGGGCTCCCCTGCCATGGTTCCCACCCGTTGGCTCGTTCTCACCGTCGAGCTTCCGCCGGAAGCCGACCAGGGGCCCGTCCTCGAGCACCTCCTGGGCATGGGGGCCACCGCCGTGGAGGAACGGGATCGGAAGCTCGTGACCCACCTTCCGCCGCCCGACGATCCGGAGGCACGGGTCCAGGAGGTTCGGGCCGCCCTGGACCGGAAGCTCGGGGGCTCGGGATCCGCTCGGGTCTCGTGGGGCTGGCAGCCCCACGAGGAGTGGTCCGAGACCTGGAGACGGGGCCTGGCGCCCCGGCGGATCGGAGGGCGGCTCCTGGTGTCCCCGACCTGGATCGACCCGGAACCGCGTCGTGACGACCTGGTCGTCCGCATCGATCCGGGGATGGCTTTCGGCACCGCCGAGCACGCCACTACCCGGGGTTGTCTCGAGCTCCTGGAGCCGGTCGTGGAGGAGGGAGACCGGGTGGTGGACGTGGGGGCGGGCACGGGGATCCTCTCCATCGCCGCCGGCCTCCTCGGGGCCCACGAAGTCATCGCAGCCGAATCCGACGAGTTCTCCTGCGAGGCGGCCCGGAAGAATGCCGAAGCCAACGGAGTCGGGGACCGCATCGACGTCCGCCACGAGCTCCTGGACGCCTCGGGACTCGCGGACCTGGGCCCGGTGGACGGGGTCGTGGCCAACATCCAGAGCCGGGTTCTTCTGAACCTTCTTCCCGGAGCGGCCCGGGCGCTCTTCCCCGGGGGGTGGCTCGTCCTCGGCGGCGTCCTCGCTTCGGAGAGGGACGACCTGATCGGGACCGCCGAACAGGACGGCCTGACCCTCGATGCGGAAGTCCTGGAGGACGAGTGGTGGAGCGGACGCTTCCGGAGCCGTGGCCCCGGCTGACCGTCAGGACGACCGCGGGAATCTCCCCTCGGGCCGGGATCAGGAAGCCCGTCGTGTCTCCTCGGCCAGGATCCGCTGTCGCAGCGAACGCTCTTCCCGTGCGATGAGGAGCCACCGACAGAGGGTCGTGGGCGAGGCGTCGTCCAGGGTCCGTCCCAGATTCAACACCGAGGCCCGAACGCGGGGGAACGAGCCGCGATGGCGGGGCGGGGCGTGGGCGTCCCCCTTCCGCTCACGTTCTCCCTCGTCGAGGGATCCCAGCAGGACCCAGGGCTCCAGCCAGAGGAACACGGGGGACCCTCCATCGGGTCGGGTGAGGTCCCCCGTTCGCCAGGGTCCTCGGCTCGGCTCCAGGAGGCGGAAGACGTCGCTTCTGGCTCGAATTCGCGTCAGCAGGTCGTCGGCGCGAGGAGCGGGACCCGTGAGCTCCAATGACACGAGATGGTGCAGCTCGGTGTAGGGAAGAGCCGGGCCGGGGTGGCGCGCGAGGACGCGCCGGGCGGTTTCGAGTGGATTTTCCATCGGAGCTCGGGTTCGAGTGGTCGGGCTCGGGTTCGAGCGGTCGGAGACCGGGTTCGATG
>JBKHJU010000302.1:0-3707 GCA_046537985.1 Longimicrobiales bacterium | reverse complement strand
CCCATGACCCTTCCCCATGACCTGGCCCGCCTGATCCTTCTGGAGCAGCTCTACCGGGCCGGCACGATTCGACGGAACGAACCGTACCACAAGGGGTCGTGATCCCGACGCCGCGAGCCACACCGCCCCGGGGGCACGGCGACCCGATCATCCAACCAACGAGAGGGAGCGGACGCTGAACCTGGAATTCGCGCGGGAGCGCCTCGGGGAATCGAAGGTCGTGGCCGATTACCTGGCCGGGACCGGTGCGGCGCCGGACTTCTTCACGGGTCGCCCCGACGACCCCGAGTCCTATCGGAAGAAGGCCCGGGAGGTGGACGAGCGCTTCGACGAAAAGGCCCGGCGCAGGGCCGTGGAGCTGGTTTCGGTCCCCGAGGCCGCCGATGCGAGTCGCCTGGAGCGACTCGTGGAGGCCGGCGGATACTTCGTCACCACCGGGCAGCAGCCCGGACTCTTCTCCGGTCCCATCTACTCCGTGTACAAAGCCCTCTCGGCGGTGGGACGGGCCCGCGCCCTCGAGAACCTCCTCGATCGGCCCGTGGTCCCCCTCTTCTGGGTCGCGTCGGAGGATCACGACTGGGACGAGGTGGCCCGGACGGTCGTCCCCGACGTGGAGAACACCCTCCGGGAGATCGTCCTCCGGTCTCCCGAAAAGGGAAGGGAGCCCCCCCTCCACCGGATCACGCTGGGGAAGGAGCTCGAGGAGGCCCGATCCCGACTCGAGGGCCTGCTTCCGGATACGGACTTCAGCACTCGTTACAAGGAGCTGCTCCGCCGGGCCTACCCCCCGGGCACCACGCTTCCCGCCGCATTCCAGGCCGTGCTGGAGGAGCTCCTGGGGCCCTTCGGACTCTGCTTCGTCCAGGCCCACGCCCCGGGCCTCAAGGAAGCCTCCCTCCCGGTCCTCTTCCGTGAGCTGGACCGGGCGGGGGAGCACGAGGCCGTCCTCAGGGAGCGGAGCCAGGCGCTCGACGAAGCGGGATACCACGTCCAGGTGCCCATCCTCGAGGACGGCGTGAACCTGTTCCTGGAGAGCCCCGAGGGCAGGGAGCGCCTCTACAGGGTGGGACGCCAGGACGGATCGGGCCGAACGGGGAACGCCTCGGAGCGCTTCTTTCGCCTTCACCGGTCCGGCATGGAGGTCACCGGGAACGAGATCCGGTCCCGGGTGGAGGACGATCCCCGGCTCCTCACGCCCAACGCCCTGCTGCGGCCCGTGGTGGAGAGCTCGGTCTTTCCCACGCTGGCCTACGTGGCCGGACCCGGAGAGACCGCGTACTTCGCCCAGATCTCGGGCCTCTTCGAGGAGCACGGGGTGGGCATGCCGGTGGTGGCGCCCCGCTGCTCCATGACGGTGGTGGAGGCGAAGAACCGGAAGGTCCTGGATAAGTTCGACCTGGAGATCTCCCAGCTGGACCGACCCTTCCACGAGCTGGCCTCGGAGGTTGCCCGGGAAGGGGTTCCCGACGGAGTCCGCCGGGCGCTGAGAAGCTTCCGGGGGACCATAGGCGAGCACGCCCGGAAGCTTCTCGACGAGGCCACGAAGATCGATTCGACCCTCAAGGGTCCGGTCGAGAATGCCCGCAGCACGGCCGCCCTGGCCCTGGACGACGTGGAGAAGAAGATCGTCCAGGCGGTGAAGCGCCAGGACGAGATCGCCCTGAACCAGCTCCAGAAGGCCCAGGTCCACCTATTTCCCGAAGGCCGGCCCCAGGAGCGCCTCGTGAACGTCTTCTACTTCCTGGTGCGCTACGGCGAGGATTTCCTCCACGCCGTGGCCGACCAGTGCGTGGTGGAGCTCTGACCCCGGCCCCGTCGCACGGAGGATCGAACCTCAGTCGGATCGAACCTCAGTCGGCCGGAGGGGCCGATCGGTTCGGGGCTGCCGGAACGAGACTCGACTCGGTGGACCCGGGCACCCGAGACTCCTAGCTTTCGGGCATGTTCTGGCAGATCATGATCCTCCTGGTGCTCCTCATCCCACTTCTGGCCATCGTGCTGGATTCCCGGGTGGGAGAAGCTCTGGCGGCCCGGCTGGAGCGCGGAAGCCCACCGGGCGATTCGGAGCGCATCGCCCAGCGCATCCAGACCCTGGAAGCGGAGGTGGATCGCCTCACCACCGAGGTCGAGCGCCTCGAGGAGGAGAGCGACTTCCTCCACAAGCTCCTGGCGGAGCGGCGGCCCGGGGATGACACGGACCGTTCGGGTACGCGAACGCTCCCGCCGATCGACGGCGATCCATCGGTCCCGTCCCGTGGTGATGGCGGGGAGGAATCCCCCCTGTCCTCCGGTGACGACGGAGGCTGACTCCCCCCCGCCCCCGGAGGCCGGGGACGGGGGCCAAGCCCGCGCCGCCTTCCGGGTGGGCGCGGGCATTTTCGCGAGCCGGGTATCGGGCTTCGTACGGGAGGCCGCCCTGGCATACTTCTTCGGAAGCTCCGCCGTGGCCGACGTCTGGCGGGCCGCACTCCGTACGCCCAACGTACTCCAGAACCTCCTGGGCGAAGGGACCCTCAGCGCCTCCTTCATCCCCGTCTACGCCGAGTTCCTGGAGCAGGGGAGGGAAGAGGACGCGGGCCGCTTCGCCGGCGCGATCCTGGGCATTCTGACCTTCGTGGCCGGGTGCCTGGCCCTTCTCGGGGTGCTGGTCGCACCCCTGCTGGTCCGGCTCCTCTTCTTCGATTGGGAACCCTGGATGCAGGAGCTGGCGGTCCGGATCATCCGGATCTTCTTTCCCATGACCGCCATCCTCGTCATCTCGGCGTGGGCCGTCGGGGTCCTGAACACCCATCGGCGCTTCTTCGTCTCCTACGTCGCCCCGGTCTTCTGGAACCTGGCCATGGTGGTGGCGATGGTGGTCTTCGGTGTCGGCCTCGGCCTGGAGGCGGTGGAGCGGGACGTGGACCTGGTGGTGCTGACGGCGTGGGGAGCGCTGGTGGGAGGAGCCCTCCAGCTGGGCTTTCAGACGCCGTGGCTGGTGAAGAACCTCCGGCACTTTCGAATCTCGGCGAGCCGACGGGTCGCCGGAGTGCCCGAGGCGATCCGGAACTTCGTCCCGGTGGTCACGGCCCGGGGCGTGGTGAACCTGAGCGGCTGGATCGACGTGGTCCTGGCGGCCCAGCTCGCCATCGGGGCCGTGGCCGTCCTGGGATACGCCCAGATCCTCTACGTCCTGCCCATCTCCCTCTTCGCCATGTCCGTGGCCGCTTCCGAGCTGCCGGAGCTGAGCCGGAAGCGGGAAGAGGTCCGGAGGGCCCTGGCACCCCGGGTGTCCCAGGCCCTTCGGCGTATCTCGTACTCCGTCATCCCTTCGATGCTGGCATACCTGTTCCTCGGAGACGTGCTCACCGCCGCCCTCTTCGAGCGGGGGGACTTCGGTGAGGTGGACACCGTCGTGGTCTACGGGGTGCTGGCGTGCTACGCCGTGGGGCTTCCCGCCTCGTCGGGATCCCGGGCCCTCTCGTCGGCCTTCTACGCCATCCGGGACACGAAGACCCCGGCCCGCGTCGCCTACGTACGGGTCGCCCTTTCGGTGGCCCTGGGCATCGTCCTCATGTTTCCACTGGACACCCTGGGCGTGGGACGTCTCCGCTTCGGAGCGGCGGGCCTCGCCCTGGGAGCATCGACGGCGGCGTGGATGGAGTACGTCCTTCTCCGCCGGAGGCTCACCAAGGTCATCGGTCCGCATGGGCCGGGGGGTTCCATGG
>JBKHJU010000301.1:0-3722 GCA_046537985.1 Longimicrobiales bacterium | reverse complement strand
GCATCGCCCTCCCCCTGGCCTCGGCCAGCGGAGGCGTCTGGATGGAGGCGAGCACCCAGGACATCCTCCAGGGCTACACGTATGCCAGCGGCGAGACCAGCGACGACGACAGTTGGTGGCCGTCGTTCATTCCGGTGAAACCTTCGGCTTCGCTTGCAACCCACTCCTACGTGACGACCGACGGCGCCTTCCAGATCGAGCTCGAGGGAGGCTACGGCTGGGAGTTTCCCGGCGAGAAGGAGCACATGAGCGGCGTCTTCCGGCTCGACAACGACGCCATGCTCCTCGAAGGCACGGTCGAGAGCGAGGACATCACCTACACCATGGGAGGCCAGGTCACGTCCGCCTCGACCCGGGCGTACTTCCAGCCGCCCCAGGAGCTGATGGACGAGCTCGCCACCGCGGTCAACGACGAAGTGCTCCCGCGCATCGAGGAGGCCCAGGCCGCGTGGGAGGATGTGCAGGCCGCCACCGAGGACTACGAGTTCGAGCTGAGCCTCCGGGGGCTCAGGAAAGACATCCCGCCCATGGTCGACGAGGGGAAGCGGCTCCTCGGCCAGGGAATCTCGGCGGCCATCGCCAGCCAGTCCGGAGAGGTCTGGTACGACGACTTCCGATCGAAGCTCCTGGCGGCGGACAACGTCTACTACCAGCAGCTCGACCAGCTCAAGGCGGCGGCCCAGAACGCCACCGACAACGCCACGACGCGAGCCGTCCTGGAGCGGGAGCTCCGAGAGATGGCGGCGCGTAAGATCTTCTCGTACACGTACCGGTACGAGGTGTGGGGCGTCACGCTCTACTCCACCACCGTCACCCGACGCATCCTCTCCGACACCCAGGCCAACGCCCTCCTCGAGGCCGCCGACAACGTCCACCGCATCCAGGAGACGTCGGACCTGAAGATCCAGATGGAGCAGATCTACCAGACGGTGAACGACCGGGAGCTCTTCGAGGGCGTGAAGGACGATCTCCAGAACGGCGTCCTCGTCATGGCCACGATCGGGGAGATGGGCTTCGTGGTCGACCACGAGCTGGAGGTACCGAGCTTCGACCTCTACGCACAGATCAACGGGGACACCCACGACGTGGGGAGCATCTCGGCCCTCACCATCGGAGAGCTCATGGCGGAGCTGCCGAACGCCATGATCGACGCCCTGATGGGGAACTGAGGACCGCAGTCGGACCGAACCGGGGACCCGAGATCCGAGTCTCCGAACCGCTGCCCGGCCCCGGCCCCGTCGGTCGGGGCCGGGTCGCCTACGTCGAGTCCGGTCCCGGGGTCCGCAGGGCCGACCGGGACCGGCCCCGACCCTACCCCCTCAGAAGGCCCAACCCAGGTTCACCAGCCGGACGACGGGAACGACGGACTCGACGTTCACCTCGTCGACGCCGAAGACGCGGGTCGCCCCTCCGCCGAGGCTCAAGGCGAAGCTCTCGTTCGAGCCGAGAAGCCAGGTGTAGCCGATCTCGAATCCGAATCCTCCCACCGTCTGGCTGGCGTTCTGGGAGTCGGACAGCCGGTACAGGCCCAGACGGGGTCCGACGAAGAAACCATCGGGGGCCCGCTCCTGGGGATAGTAGCGGAAGAATCCGGAGAGGTTCAGGTACTCGCCGTCGTCGTCGAACGAGACGGACGTTCCCCCGAGACCCACGGTACTGGTGGGGCGCACGCGGTGCTCCCACTCGACGTTGAACCACTCGAAGAGGACGAGGAAGGGATTCGCGGACAGCACGTCGTCGTGGGGAGGCGCTTCCTGGGCCTCGGCCGATCCCGGAGCCTGAGCCAGGACCGCGAGAGCCACCAGGACGGCGAGCCCGACCCGTGCGACGTGTCCGGTCTCCTCGAAGATGCGGAAGTGAGGGAATCGCCTCGACATCATCCAACCTCGCTCCGATTGCGGGTATGCAGTCCCGAAAGCTTCAAGGGCCGCGCCGCCGGGTCAAGAAGATGGGGAGGCGCTTCCCGGGGCGGCGGAAGCGTCGCGTCAGGCCTCCTTCAATTTCTCCTCCAATGTCTTCTCTCCGCTCTCGGGCACGGCGGGCGGAAGCGGCACCAGCATCGACACCCGCTCCCGATACGCCCGGTAGGCGTCGCCGTAGATGCGGACGAGGTCCCGCTCCTCGAGCTGAATGGCGACGAGCATGTAGGCCAGGGTCGCCACGGCGAAGACCAGGTGCCCCACGGTCATGTGGGGGGTGGCCCAGAAGGCGATGGTGAAGCCCAGGTAGATCGGATGACGCACGAAGCGATAGAAGCCCCGGGTGGTGAATTCGAGGCCGGCATTCTCCTTCCCCGTGACGTAGAGCCAGGCCTGACGCAACCCGAACAGATCCCAGTGGCTGGTGAGCCAGGTGCTGATGAAGACGATGAGCCACCCGGCCATGGAGAGGGCGAGGAGGGCGGTCCGCTCGGCCCCGGTGACGTTCCACAGAGTTCCTCCGAGGGGCCGCCACTGCCAGAAGAGGAGAGCGAGGGCGGCGCTGGCGAAGAGGACATACGTGCTCCGCTCGATGGGCTTCGGAACGATCTTCGTCCACCACTCCTTGAACCCCTTGCGGGCCATCACGCTGTGCTGGAGGGCGAACACCGTCAGGAGCGCCGCGTCGACGGCCAGCGCGGTCCAGAAGGGGGTTGTCGCCGGGTTCGCAGCGCCTCCGTCCAGCGTCGTGGGCACACCGATGCCCGTGACGAATCCGATCGCGTAGAAGAAGGTGGCGAGGAAGGCGAGGTAGCAGAGAATCGCATAGAACATGAATAGGACGCGCTTCATCGAAATCCTCCCTGATTCGAGGGCAGGTTCCATCGAACGTCGTGTCATCTATGTCACATCGCCGACTATACCGACTAGTCGGATTAGTCGCGGTCGAAAAAAACGCCTCACCCCTCAGGATTCGTCATGGTCGAGATGGGGCCATCCCGGGGATCTCGTGATGGATCTCCTCATTCGGTAGATGCCGAATCACTCGAGGGCGACTCCTTCGAGCTCGGGATTCCTCGCCACGACGCTTCGGCGAAAACGCCGGACCGCCTCCCCGATTCGATCCGGCTCACCGTGGGCCCGGGCGATGACGATGGTGCCCTCCAGGAGGGCCAGCATCTCGTTCGCGAGGTCCCGGGCTTCTTCCCGGTCGCCGGCGACCCCCAGGAAGACGGGCAGCAGCTTCTCTTCCAGGCCATCGAAGAGCTCTCCCACCCGAGCCCGGATCGGGGGGCTGGAATCGGCGAGCTCCGATGCGAAGGAGCCCAGAAGGCATCCATGTCGCCACAGCTCCGGGGCGATCTCCTCCATGTGGTCGAAAAAGGCCAGAAGGCGCTGGCGAGAATCGGCGACCTCCGTATACTCTCCCTCCTCCACCCGAGCCACGCCCCGCTGGTAGAACGCATCGAGGACGGCGAGGCCGAACTCTTCCTTCGTGGAGAAGAAGTGATAGAAGCTGCCCTTGCTCACCCCGGCCGACGAGCACACCTGGTCGATGGCCGTCGCCGAATAGCCCTGGGAGAGCATCAGCTCCAGCCCGGCCTGGAGAAGCTTCTGTCTTGTGTTTCCGTCACTCATGGACAATGAATATACCGACTGGTTGGTTTAGGCAAGGAACTCCCGAATCCTTCCCCGGCTCGCCATGACCCCCGAGCAGTGGATCCTCCTCGCCGTCTTCGCGGCCGTGGTCCTCCTCATCCTCACGACCCGTCTCCGTCCGGATCTGGTCGCTCTGTTGGCTGC
>JBKHJU010000300.1:0-3725 GCA_046537985.1 Longimicrobiales bacterium | reverse complement strand
CCTCGAACTCGTACTGGAACTGCCAGTTGAAGTCGTAGTCCGGGACCCAGAGGAGGGTCTCCCGCTCCAGGCTTTCCGGCCGCTCCAGCTCGATCTTCACCGCCTTGCCCCGGTAGTGCGCGTGGGGACCCATGGAGAGGAGGTAGATGTCCTCGTCGAAGTGGGTGGTGTTGCGGACCGCGTAATTCGGGTCGCCGGGCGGGATGGTGAAGTCCATGTACGCCTGGAGGTCCGTCTCCACGACGTAGTCGATGACGTCGCCCTCCTCGTAGAACATGAACCCGCCCTTCGTATCGTCCGTCACCGCCCTTCCGGGCTCCTTGTGGTAGTGCATGCTGATGGTGATGTAGGGATCCTCGGGGAGGAGGATGCCCCATCCCTCGGGGAAGACGAAGGGTCCCCGGCCGGGCACGCCCACGCCCAGATGGCTCGAGACCGTATGATGGACGATGTCGCTACCGGGGCGGATCTCCATTCCCTGGATCCACTTCGGCTCCGTGTGGGCGTCCTCGGGGACCATCCGGATCCGGGGCTGCCAGTCCTCCGCGGCGGCGCACACTTCCACGGGCTCTTCGAAGCCCACCACCATGTCGGGGACTCCCATCCACCACATGGATCCGTCGGGAGCTTCCACCGGCTCGGCCACCACCGCCTCGGCCAGGATCTCCTCGGTGGTCGGCGCCAGGGCCGGGTCCCCCATGGAGGCGCCGGCCTCGGCCCACTCGATCAGTGTCCGCCGGTCCTCGCCGGAGATGTAGCGCTCGTCCTTGAACTCACCCTCGTGCTGCAGGTGGGCGCCCCAGGGCGGCATGTACTTCTCCCGGAGGACGTGGGCGATCATGGGCGCCCAAGACTTCGCTTCCTCGTAGCTCATGAGGGACATGGGAGCGACCATTCCACCCAGGTCCGGCGCGTCGGGGCGGTGGCACGCGACGCAGTTGCGCTGGAGAGCGGGGAGGGCGTCACCGTAGTAGGTGGGGGCCGCATCCGCCGCGCTCTCCGACGGTGTCTCCGAAGCCGTCACCGAGCTCTCGGATCCGACGCCGGAGTCGCTCGCCACCACCTGCTGGCCCGACAGGGGAGAGAAGAGAGCGGCGACGAGCACCGCCGCTCCCAGAGGTACGAGGTGGGACAGGGCCTGCCGAAGGGTCACGGGGGATTGGAGCCTCATCACGCATCCTCGTCATGGAAGCCTGTGGAACCGGTGGATTCACGCTCCTACAGTGTACCGATTTCGGCGCCGGGTCGCCACATCGGGGCGGGACGGCCTTCCGGGGGCCGGGCATTCCACCCCTGGCATCGTCGGCACCCCGCACATACAGTATGGTGTAGACCCGTCCACCGAAGGTGCGGAGGGCCTCCATGGGGGATGGCGACACGCACAGGGCCATGGCCTACTGCTCGGCCACGGACCGGAACGTCCCGGTCGTGATTCGGGAGCTGCCCCAGCTCGCCCGGCACCGGAAGACGTCGTACCGGGACGCCGAGAGCCTCCGATGTCTCGAGTACGGCGTGCGCTGCACGGGGCACTTGTGTCCCCTCTTCGACGTGGAGCCCCTCTCCGAGTCGGAGCTGAGCGGTGAAGCCTTCTCCCGCCGCGGGTGACCCGGCTCGGCCGATGATCCTCCGTCGGTTGGTCCTTCGTCCGACGCTCTCCGTCCCGCCCGCCCTTTCGCCCCGCCACGAACGATGAAGCCCACCGACGTCTCGGATCCGCACTACTACCACCGGGTGGTCGATTGTCAGTGGGGCTGCCCGGCCCACACCGACGTCCCGGAGTACATCCGCCTCATCGCCCAGGGTCGCTACACCGAAGCCTACATGGTGAACCGGCACTCCAACGTCTTTCCGGGGATCCTGGGTCGGACGTGCGACCGCCCCTGTGAGCCGGCCTGTCGCCGGACGCGGCTGGACGGAGAGCCGGTGGCAATCTGTCGTCTCAAGCGTGTTGCGGCGGATCTCCGGGACGATATCACGGACCTCCTTCCCGGAATTCCCGAGGAGAAGAACGGCCGGCGGATTGCGTGTGTGGGTGCCGGTCCGGCTTCCCTGACCGTGGCCAACGACCTCATGCCCCTGGGCTACGAGGTCACGATCTTCGAGAAGCTGGCGAAGCCCGGCGGCCTCATGTGGACCAACATTCCCGAGTTCCGGCTCCCGGAGGAGGTCCTCTGGGAAGAGATCGACCAGATCCTGGACATGGGGGTGGACCTGCGGCTGGACTCCCCGGTGGAGAGCCTGGCGGCCCTGGTGGCGGAGGGGTGGGACGCCGTCTTCATCGGGTCGGGGGCGCCGAAGGGAAGGGAGCTCGAGCTTCCGGGCCGCCACGAGACCGACCGGATCCACATCGGCATCGAATGGCTCGAGTCGGTCCGCTTCGGCCACGTGACCGGATCGGGGCCCCGGGTCCTGGTCATCGGGGTGGGGAACACGGCCATGGACTGCTGTCGCACGGCGCTTCGCCTCGGGGCCGAGGACGTCAAGGTCATGGCCCGGAAGTCCCGGGAGCACTTCAAGGCGTCTCCCTGGGAGCTGGAGGATGCCGAGGAGGAGCGGGTGGAGATCGTGGAGAACCATGCCCCCAGCCGCTACATGGTGGAGGACGGGAAGCTGGTGGGGATGGAGTTCGAGCTGGCCACCTGGCGCCCGGGCCCGAGCGGCAGGCTCCAGAAAGAGGTCCACGGCCACACCACCATTCCCTGCGACGAAGTCATCCTGGCCATCGGGCAGGACACGGCCTTCCCCTGGATCGAGCGGGACATGGGCATCGAGTTCAACGAGTGGGAGATGCCGGTGGTGGACCGGGAGACCTTCATGACCACCCGGGAGGGGGTCTTCGCCGGCGGGGACGCCGCGTGGGGGCCCGAGAACATCATCTGGGCGGTGGAGCACGGACATCAGGCCGCCATCTCCATCCACGCGTACTGCCAGGACCGGGACATCCGGGAGCGACCCCCGTACGGCCAGAACCTGTGGAGCCGGAAGATGGGGCTCCACGAGTGGAGCTACTCCAACGACTACGACTACGCCGCGCGGAACGAGATGCAGCACGTGCCCCTCCGTGAGCGGCTCTCCCGCATGGACGTCGAGGTGGAGCTGGGCTTCGACCTGGAGCAGACCCTGAGCGAGGTGGAGCGCTGCCTCAACTGCGACATCCAGACCCACTTCACCACCGAGCTCTGCATCGAGTGCGACGCCTGCGTGGACGTCTGTCCCCTGAACTGCCTGACCATCGCCCCCGACGGTCCCGAGGAGGAGGTGCGGGAGCGGCTCACGGCGCCGGCCCTGAACCCGGACCAGCCCCTCTTCGCGTCCGAGGGGCTCCCCCAGACGAGCCGCCTGATGCTCAAGGACGAGGACCTCTGCATCCACTGCGGCCTCTGCGCCGAACGGTGCCCGACGGCGGCGTGGGACATGCGGAAGTCGGAGCTGTTGATTCCGTACGCCGGCCTGGACGCGGGGGAGCGGCATCCGACGCGACGGGAAACGGGTGCGGGGGCGGAGGTCACGGCATGAGCCGACGGCGGGAGGGAGGGGACGGAGGCTCGAGCGAGGTCACCGAAGGATCCCAACGGGGGGGGCGCTCGGGCCCCCGGATCGCCAGGGAATCGATCGGCGCCCGGGGCGCTCCCGCGGCACCGACGGACGGCGGCATTCGCGTCAACGACTTCGCCGTCAAGATCGCCACGGTGAACGGCACGGGCTCGGCCAGCGCCAACGGGCTC
>JBKHJU010000299.1:0-3746 GCA_046537985.1 Longimicrobiales bacterium | reverse complement strand
GTCGAGGAGCGTCCATCATGGACTCGAGCATCTGGGTGGCGGTGATGACCGGTCGACCCCAGGCGTTGGCTTTCTGGATGATGGACTTCTGGGCCAGGGGGACCGCCTCGAAGGGGAGCTCGACCCCGAGGTCTCCACGGGCCACCATGGCCGCGTCGGAGACCTCCAGAATCTCGTCGATGGCCTCGAGGGCGCTCGCCTGCTCGATCTTCGCCACCAGGAGTGGACTCCCGTCGGTCCGCTTCCGGAGCTCCTCCACGTCCGAGGCTCCACGGACGAAGGAAAGACCGATGAAGTCCGCTTTCCACTCGAGGGCGAGCTCCAGATCCTCGAGATCCTTCTCCGTGAGAGAGCTCTCCCGGATCCGGACCCCTGGAACGTTCATTCCCTTGTGGCTCTCCAGCAGGCCCCCCCGGATCACCTGGAGGACGGCTTTCTCGTCCCCCTCCTCCGACTCGAGGCACTCGAGCTCGATCCGGCCGTCGTCGAGGAGGACCGTATCACCCGGAGAGAGGTCCCGGACCAGGGGAGAAAAGGTCGTGGGGATCTGGCCCGGTCCTGCCCGACCGTCGGGCACGAGCTCCACGCGGTGGTCCACCGTCAGCTCCAGGGGCTCGGCAAGGTCCCCCACCCGGATCCTCGGACCCTGGAGGTCGACCAGCACGGCCACGGGCCGATCGTGCCTGTCGGCGCTCTCCCGGACCCGGGTGATGATCGCCTCGTGGTCCTCGTACGTCCCGTGGCTCATGTTGATCCGGGCCACGTCCATGCCCTCCCGGACCAGGGCGTCGACGACCTCCGGCGAGGAGCTCGCCGGGCCCAGCGTACAGATGATCTTGGTGCGACGAATCGCCACGGGCTCCCCGTTCTGTCGACCTTTCCTGACGAATCCCGGACGCGCTCCTTCCACGCTCCTCGCCCGCTCCTTTCACGCTCCTTGGCGGTACACGACCCGGCATGCCCCGTTCCCCACCCCGTCGCCCGGCTGGAATCAGCTCCCGAGATTGGAACAAACAGCCCTCTGGCGAGTAGAGCAATTGCTCCGATTACACGCAGATTCTCAGCCGTTTCCTCCACCTTCGATCCATGACCGTATCCTTCATCCAAGACGAATCTGCTTCCGCTGAGGTGGCGGAAGCCCTGGCCGCCGCGGACCAGTTCGCCCTGGATCTGGAAGCTGCGGGCTTTCACCGGTACTCGGATCGCCTCTGCCTCGTACAGGTGAGCACCCGGGACCGCACGTGGGTGCTGGACCCCCTGGCGCTCGACGCGCGGAAGGTGCTCCAGGAACAGGTGGAGGACCCGAAGACGCTGACCGTGATGCACGGAGCGGACTTCGACCTCCGCCTCCTGGACCGGGACCTGGACCTGCGTCTGCAAGGACTCTTCGACACCCAGGTGGCCGCCTCTCTCATCGGGGAGCCGGCCATCGGTCTTTCGTCCCTCCTGGACAAGCACATGGACGTCCGCCTCTCCAAGAAGCACCAGAAGGCCGACTGGGCGAAGCGCCCCCTCCCCGACGACATGCTCCGCTACGCCGCCGCCGACACCCGGTACCTCCTGGAGCTGGCCGACATCCTGGCCCGGGAGCTGGAGAAGCGGGATCGGGTCCATTGGGCCCTGAGCGAGTGCCGGGAGATGGAAGCGATCCGCTGGGAGGAATCGACTGCCGAGGACCCGGTAGCCTCCGTCCAGGGCGCCACCGACCTGGACACCAGGGAGCTCGAGCGACTCCGCGAGGCGCTGGAGTGGCGGGACGAGATCGCCCGGAAGCGGGACCGGGCCCACTTCCGGGTCGCGGGGGACCAGGCCCTACTCGACGTCGCCGTGAGCCGTCCCCGCTCCGCCCGGGAGCTGGAGCAGCTCGGAGGTATCTCGAAGCGGGTCCTGGCCGAGCGGGGAGAGGACCTGCTCCGGCGGCTGGACCGGGCCGACCAGCGACCCGAGTCGGAAATCCGACCGCATCCTCCGATCCCCCGGGGGAACGGCCGTCCTCCACCCGACGTCGAGGCCCGGATGCGTCGACTCAAGTCGGCGCGGAACCAGCGAGCATCGGAGTTGGGAATCGACCGGGGAACGCTGCTCCCCAATACCACCCTGGAAGAGATCGCCCGGGCCGTGCCCGGATCCAGGGACGCGCTGGCGCGGGTTCCCGGAGTCAAGGAATGGCAGGTCGAAGCTGCCGGGGACCGGGTGCTCTCGGTCCTCTCCAACGAGGAAGCCGCGTGACTCTTTCTTATACCTCCCACCAATGCCGGAGGCCCAATGGCGTCTGAAATGCTTCAGCGGGACGATCTTTCCGTATACGTAGTCGCAGGTGTCCCCAAGAGCTTCAAGAAAAAGCTTCAGAAGTTCGTCGAGTCCGAATCCAAGACCACGGGCGACGTGATGCTCCTCGACGAGGAGATGACCGACTGGGTCCTGGCCCGGCTCCGGGGCGAGAAGCGCCGGACGCACGAGCGCACCCCAGCTTCGTCCGCGCTGTGGAGAGCGTATCGGGCCCTGAGCGCCGCCCGATACCATCTCCAGGATCAGCCCCTGGAGAAGAAGATCCGGAGCCTCCGGGACGAGATCGAGGTTCTCTGGCAGGACACGAGCCCCCTCCACGAGGAAGAGGAGGACGACGCGGCGGACTGAGGACCGAGCGCAAGCGTGCGGCTCGAGCACGCCGCGACGAAGAAAGACCCGGCCCCGGTGGCCGGGTCTTCTCTATTTCGGGGGAGGGCACTTCCCTGCGCCCCTTCCCGCAACGCCAGCCAGCATCCCCCCCGGAGCCGGCAGGCCCGGCCCGACCGGGAGTCAGGCTGCCTCTTCCTCCTCCTTCCGCTTGCACTCGATACAGTACCGGGCGTGGGGGAGGGCGTCGAGACGCTCGAAGCCCACGTCGGTGCCGCAGGTATGGCAGGTGCCGAAGGTGCCCGGGTCGTCGTAGAGCCTGCGCAGCGCCTCCTCGATGCGGTAGAGGTAGCGGCCCTCCTTGGTGGCGAAGACGGCGGCCTTTTCCCGTTCCATGGCCTCCGTGCCCTGATCCGCCATGTGGTCGGTGTACGCTGACAGGTCCGAGTCCCCGCTCTCCCGGTCGGCCTTGGCCATCTCGTCGAAGAGGCCGAGGGAGCGCAGGGCGCGACCCCGCTCCTCCAGGAGACGCTTCTCGAGGTGCCTCAGCTGCTTCTTGTTCAGGCCCATCGGTACTCTCTCGTAACGGCTGGACAATGACGTCCCGTTTCGTTCTCCGGGACTTCTGACAGGATAAAAAGTTAACCGACCGCAGAAATGCCGTCCAGGAAGCTTTGGTGCGGTGGGCGCCCGCAGCTCACGTCCCGCGCCGGCTCCTGCGCCGCCTGGAACGCGGCTTCACCGGCATCCAACATGAAGCGAGCGTCCCCGCCACCGCTCGGCGGCCTCGGCCCGCCCCAGCACGACCGTCGCTGAAGCGACGACGGCCGGGAAGCCGACGACCGCGGAACGGGTCGCCCACTCCCTGGCCGCATCTCGAAGCCCCTCCGGCGCCGGACCGGTATCCGGCTCGCCCCCGCGAATCACGGGGCCGTGTTCAGCACCTTCCGCCACCACTCTCCAGCGAGCGTCGCTCGGCACCGTCGTCGGGAGCGCCGGTTCCGGAGGAGCCCATGAAGAACTTGCTACCGTCGGGGAAGGTCACGTCCCGGCCGTTCGCCCGGTTGAGATCGTGGTTCTTCGCTTGATAGCCGTCGACGATCAGGCGGGTGCCGGGCGTGAGGCAGTCC
>JBKHJU010000298.1:0-3779 GCA_046537985.1 Longimicrobiales bacterium | reverse complement strand
GAGCGGATCGAGAAGAAGGCCCGGAGCGGGGAGCAGGACGCCCGGAAGGAGCTGACCGTCCTTCAGAAGACCCACGCCGTGCTGGCCGAGGGAGACCCCGTACGCTCCGTGGAGCTGGCCGACCACGAGGCCCGGTGGATCCGGGGGCTCCACCTCCTCACCTCGAAGCCGGTCCTCTACGTGGCCAACGTGGGTGAGGAAGACCTGCCCGGGGGCGAGGAAGAGAACGAGCACGTTCGGGCCCTCGAGGAGGCGGTGGAGGCCGAGGGCGGGGGAGAGGAGGCCGAGATCGTGACGGTCTGCACGAAGATCGAGTCCGAGCTGGCCGAGCTCGAGCCCGAGGAGCGGAAGGCCTTTCTGGAGGAGCTCGGGCTGGAGCGCTCGGGCCTCGAGCGGCTCATCAATGCGGCCTATCGCCTCCTGGGACTCATCACCTTCTTCACCACGGGCCCCAAGGAGACCCGGGCGTGGACCGTGCGCTCCGGCGCTACGGCCCCCGAGGCGGCCGGCCAGATCCACACCGACTTCCAACGGGGCTTCATCCGGGCCGAGACCATCTCCTTCGACGAGCTCATGGAGGCCGGGAGCATGAAGGCGGCCCGGGAGCGGGGCCTGATCCGGGCCGAGGGAAGGGACTACGAGGTCCGGGACGGAGACGTGATCCTGTTTCGCTTCAACGTGTAGGCGCTCTCCCACGCGTCGGGGCCGTTTTCCCCGTCCAGGCCCGTCTTCGACCCGTAGGGCACCCGAGCCGAAGTCCCTACCGACGCTTCTACCCCGGTGGCGGCTTTCCCGTGTGCACCTCGAACGCCACCCGCATCTTCCCGCAGTGCTCGAGGGGGTCCACGAAGAGCTCCTCGCCCCGGAAGGCCCGGCGGGTCTGCTCCTCGCATCGACCCAGGGCCGCCAGGGGAGGGGGCCGATATCGTACCTCTTCTCCCACTTCCATGTAGGTGAAGCTCACTCCACAGGGGCAGGTGACCGTCCACGCGGGCATCAGCCGAGGGGGGCGGGGTCCAGTGCCTCTTTCGCCTCCCTGGTCGTTCCCTCCGCCGTCTCGACCTTCCCAACCGGCCCGCCACGCATCTCCTCCACGGCATCGTCCATGAGCTTGCGCACCTCCTGCGTCGCGCCGTCGGCCGTGACCACCGAGAGGCCGGCGTAGGCCAGCGTCGAGAGAGCCATGGCCGGGAAGACCTCGTGGACGACTTCGGAGCCCGGCACGAAGCGCCAGAGCAGGAGCACCACGATCCCGGTGACGAACGAGCCCACCACCGAGGCGCCCCCGCCCCGCCGCCAGTGGAGCCCCAGGACGATGGCGGGAAAGAAGCAGGCTCCGAAGAGGGCGCCGCTGAACGCCGTGAGAGCCACGATCCCCCCCGGCGGATTCAGGGAGATGAGCATGGTGATGAAGGCGAAGAGGGCGACCCAGCCCCGGGTCCACTTCATCTCCGACGCCTCCGTGCGCCCGGGCCGGATCACGCTCACCACGTCCCGCTCCATGGTGGAGGCCAGGACCAGGAGCACCGAGTCCAGCGACGACATGGCCGCCGCCACCATTGCCACCAGGAGAAAGGCGGCGGTGCCGGGGCCGAAGACGCTTCCCAGAAGGTTCGGGATCACCAGGTCCGTATCGGCCAGCCCGCCCGGGAAGATGGCCCGGGCGTAGAGTCCGATGGGGATGAGGAGGGAGAAGACCCCGGCGAAGGTGAGGGTGGAGACGATCATGCCCGTGCGGATGGCCTTCTTCCCCTCCAGGGCGAAGAAGCGGGAGAGCTGCCTCGGCTCCACGGCGAACTTGACGAGCCCGGCGAACATGGTGCCGATGAGGACCGGGACCGCCACGCCTCCTCCCAGCCGAAAGAGGTCTTCGCCCCCGGGCTGGGCCCGGATCTCGGAGACCGCGCCCACGCCTCCCGCCGCGCTCACCGTGCCCGTGAAGAGGAGGACGGCGGAGATCATCATGACCACTCCCTGGACCGAGTCCGTCTTCACCACGCTGATGAAGCCCCCGACCATGGTGTAGGTCATGACGATGAAGAAGACGATGACGATGGAGAGCCGGTAGGGGATCTCCAGGAAGACCTCCAGGAGGTTTCCGATCCCCTTGAAGACCGCGGTCATGTAGAAGAAGGACGCCACGATGACGATCAGCGCCGCGAAGACCCGGGCCGGCGTGCTCCCGAAGCGGAAGCCGATGAAGTCGGGAATGGTCAGCGAGTCCATGGCCGCCGTGAAGCTCCGCAGCCGGGGCGCCACCACGATCCAGGCGAAGAGGCACAGCCCCACTGCCGTGGGGATGAAGAGCATCCACGGCACGCCCCAGTCGTAGGTCTGGCCGCTGAAGCCCACGAAGGAGTTGGTGCTGGCGTAGGTGGCGAAGAAAGAGAGCCCGATGACCCACCCGCCCATCTTCCGCCCCCCCACATAGTAGTCGGCGAGGCCCTTCGTGCTCTTGTTCCCCGTCCACGCGTGGTGGGCCAGCATGAGAGTGTAGAGGCCCAGGAGGGTGTGGACCATCCAGTACTCGCGGAGGTTCGCGAGGACGGCGTCGAGCATGGGTCCCCCGGTCGAGCGTGTTCACGAGACGGTCCCGGCCAAAGTGCTCCGGGGCTTGGCGTGGGGCAAGCAGGCGCACCCCGTCGCCCGGACACCCTCCCGGCCACGATCCCGCGGAGGTCGGCCGCATTCCAACGGATGGACGAACGAAGTCCCGGTCCGCAGGCGCCCTTCCACCCTCGTGCCCGATTTCCTATACTTTCGGGCTGTTCACAGACTCCCGCTCCGGCCGGGTATCCTCCGCCCGCGGGGCCCGTAACGCAATCACGGACCGAGGGAACTCCATGAGGACCTACGAAGTCGTCTACATCCTCGACCCGGCTCTCGAAGAGTCGGCCGTCGACGAGAAGCTCGAGCGCTTCCACGGCGTGGCCACCAAGCCCGGTGGCGAGGTCGTGGCGGTGGATCACTGGGGCAACCGCCAGCTCGCCTACCCCATCGAGGGCCACAACACGGGCTACTACGTGGTGAGCCACGTCAACGCCGAGCCCGACAGCTTGCCCGAGTTCGAGCGGGTGGTGAAGCTCGACGACGAGGTCCTGCGTTACCTCGTCGTGGTGAACGAGGGCGAGCCCATCAGCGACCAGTCCATCCTGGCGCCCCGTCCTCCATCCCAGCGGGAGGAGGAAGAAGACGAGGACGAAGACGAGCTCGAGGAGGACGAGGATGAGGGCCCGCCCGAGTTCAGCGGCGGACGGGGGCGACGTCGCCGCCACGAGGGCCCGGCCATCCGACTCCTCAACTACAAGGACGTGGCCACCCTCTCGAAGTTCGTGACCGAGCAGGGCAAGATCCTGCCGAGGCGGACGACAAAGGTCTCGGCTCCCTTCCAGCGCCAGCTCAGCTCGGCGGTGAAGCGGGCCCGCTACCTGGCCCTCATCCCCTACGTTCGGGATCACGAGGGGTAGGACTCCCTTCGTGAGCCCCGAGCCGTGGGCGCTCTCCGAGCGCCAAGAACAAGAAGAAGAGGGAGAAGGAGAATCAGCAGGAGACGGTGGATGGAAGGGGGCCCTGGGCCTCTTCCTCGTCGCCGTGGGAGCATCGGTGGTGAATCCCCTGGTGCTCATGGCCGTCCCCTTCGTCCTTCTGGTGGCGGTACTTCCGGCGAAGCGGACGGGACTGGTGGCGGCGGGCTTCGTCGCGGCGCTCTTCGCCGTCGGAGCCGGGCCGACGGAAGGAATGTGGTACCTGGAGCGGGGGTGGGCGGTGCTCGTGGGGGG
>JBKHJU010000297.1:0-3779 GCA_046537985.1 Longimicrobiales bacterium | reverse complement strand
CAACCAGCTCTTCACCGTGGTGGGGGTCTTCGAGTCCGAGGCCCAGATCTTCGCAGACGCGGTACGGCACTTCGCAATCTTCCCGTACACCTCCGCCGTCAAGACCCTGGGCGTGAACGACGCCTTCCTCACGGTCCTCGTCATTCCCGAGGAGACGGCGTCCCAGCAGGCGGTGATGGACCGGGTCACCGGAGCCCTCCGATCCATGCGGGGCCTCGGACCCGGGGACGACAACAACTTCGCCGTCATCCGCTCGGATCAGCTCGTGGAAATCTTCAACCAGCTCACCGGAGTCTTCTTCCTGGTCATGCTCGCCCTCTCGTCGGTGGCGCTCATGGTCGGAGGGATCGGCGTCGTCGGTATCATGATGATCGCCGTCACCGAACGGACCCGGGAGATCGGAATTCGGAAGGCGGTCGGGGCGACCCGCCGGGAGATCCTCTGGCAGTTCCTGGTCGAGGCCTCCCTGCTCACCCTGAGCGGCGGCGCGCTGGGGCTCGCCGTGGGTGGGATCGCCGCGCGGGCCCTGTCCACCTGGACCCCGATTCCCGCCACGATTCCCCTCTGGTCCGTCGGAGCGGCCCTGGCCATGGCCGGCCTGACCGGCATGCTCTTCGGTTTGCTCCCCGCGGTCCGGGCCTCGAAGTTGGACCCCGTGCTCGCCCTGGGCTACGAATAGCGGTGGGCGCCTCCGATCCACCGATGGCCGTGGCCTTCGAAGTAGATGCGAGAACCATCGACGAGAGACGGAAGGACCCGATATGACCGAACCCCTGGACGTCCTGGCCGTCATGGCCCACCCCGACGACGTGGAGCTCCTCTGCGGGGGCGCTCTCATCCGGAGCTCCGTACTGGGAGAGCGGACCGGTGCCCTGGACCTGAGCCGTGGGGAGCGGGGGACCCGGGGGTCGGTCGAGATACGCGAGCGGGAAGCGAGCCGGGCCGCCGAGATCCTGGGACTCTCCGTGCGCCGAAACGCCGGCCTTCCCGACGCGGGCGTGAGGAACACGGACGACGCCCGTCGAGCCGTGGTGGAGCGGATCCGGGAGCTGCGGCCCCGGGTGGTGGTCACCCACTGGCCCGAGGGACGCCACCCGGACCACCGGGCCACCGCACGCCTCGTCTACGACGCCTGCTTCCTCTCGGGGCTGACGAACTTCGACGCCCCGGGAGAAGCCCATAGACCCTTCAAGGTCGTCCACGCCGCAGCCTTCCGGGACGACGTCTCCACTCCGACCTTCGTCGTGGACGTGACGGAACAGCACGACCGGAAGCTGGAGGCGCTGGCGTGCTACGAGTCCCAGTTCGAGGGGCTGCGCCAGGCGGGAGAGGTGTTTCCGGGGGGCGGTCGCCCCCTCTTCGAACAGATCTCGGCCCGCATGGCCGCCGACGGCGCCCGGATCCGGGTTCGCTACGGCGAGCCCTTCTGGACCCGGGAAACGCTCTCGGTGGCGAGCCTGGGCTCGTTGCCGGTGTCGACCTTCTGAAGCCCCGGGCCGACCGGGGCGCGAGGCATCCGCAGGGAATTCTGCGACCCTGACGCAGGACCGATTTCTGCGCTACGTCGCGGCCCGCTTCGTCTGACAGTCCACCTCGACCAGCAGCCGACCCCAGCTCGGCGCGTCGGACCCCTTCACCCGGAGGACCCGGGCCCGGGCGCCGCCTCCCCGGAGCATCCAGGGCGCCAGCCAGGAGCCGATCTCCGGCGGCAGGTGTCCCACGGGCTCTCCCGACTCGAGGTGGACCCAGACCTCGGGCTCCTTCTGGACGGGGGGATCGGGGATCAGGTGGAGGCGGTCGCCCTCGGACATCCCGCTCAGGTGGCGGTCCCGACCGGCGAAGACGGTCCCGTGGACCGTGGCGCGAAAGCTGGTCGGACGGCCGGTGGGAAAGGGGGGAGACGTGCGGCTCATCGGGGGCTGGGCGATCTCCTCACGGTCACGGTGTATCCCGAGGCTCCCTTCGGTTAGCTTTCTGCTGCCGGAACGAGACGATCGGGGTGCGGCGAGGGATCACCCGCTCCGGGTGCGGCCCAGCCGTAACTTAGAGTTGATCGCCCGCCCGCGAAACGGGGTCGAGGAGCGGCCGAGCCGCCCCTGCGCTCCCGACGCGGATCGCGCCGTCGGTCGGACACGGTTCCGAACGCATCCCACTTTCTCAGGAACCGGCCTCAGTAACCCGCACGAGCCATGCCGAGGATCTATCTCGATCATGCCGCCACGACCCCGGTTCGCGCCGAGGTCCGTGACGCCATGGCGCCGTACCTCCACGAGACCTTCGGGAATCCGTCGAGCCTCCACGCCGAGGGCCGGAGCGCTCGCTCCGCCCTCGAGGACGCCCGCGACCGAGTGGGAGGGACGCTGGGGGTTCCCGCCTCGACGATCCGCTTCGTGCGGGGTGGGACCGAGTCCGACAACCTTGCAATCCTCGGCCGGGCCGATCGCGCTCGCGGAGAAGGCCGGGCTCCCCTCGTCGCCGTCTCGGCGGTGGAGCACCGGGCCGTCCTAGAAGCGGCCGCCGCGGTGGAGGACCGGGGAGGCGAGCTGATCCACCTTCCCGTGGACCGGAGCGGTGGAATGGACGAGGGCGCGCTGGAAAGCGCCCTGGAGCGGGAGGCCGACCTGGTCTCGGTCATGTGGGTCAACAACGAGGTGGGAATCCAGCTCCCGGTGGAAGAGATCGCCACCCGATGTCGGGACGCCGGGGTCTGCATTCACACCGACGCCGTCCAGGCCGTGGGCCACGTGCCCGTGGACCTGGCGGCGGCGCCGGTGGATCTCCTCACCGCCACGGGCCACAAGATCTACGGCCCCAAGAGCACGGGCATCCTCTACGTGCGCGAAGGCGTCGAGCTCTCGCCTAGGCTCTTCGGGGGAGGCCAGGAGCGCGGTGTCCGTCCGGGAACCCAGGACGTGGCCGGGGCCGTGGGAATGGCCGTGGCCCTGGAGTCGGCCTGCCGGGAGCGGGACGACGAGGCCGAGCGGCTGGCCGGCCTCCGGAACGACCTGGAGCGCCGGCTGACCGACACGATCCCGGACCTGCGAATCCACGGCGAGCATGCTCCCCGGGCTCCCCACATCTCCAACGTGGGGATCCCCGGCGTGGAGCTCGACACGCTCCTGGTGGCCCTGGACCTGGCCGGGGTGGCCGTCTCCAGCGGCTCTGCGTGCTCCAGCGGGGCCGTGCGGGCGAGCCACGTCCTCACCGCCCTCTACGGCGACGAGGTCGGCTCGATGGCCACCCTTCGATTCTCCCTGGGACGAGAGACCGGCGAAGAGGAGATCCGCTCCGCTGCAGCCATCGTCGTCTCCAGCGTGAACCGGGTCCGGAGCACGGCCGCATGACCGGGTCGCGCGACGCCGCCGGAAGCGCCCCGGTCCGCTCCGACCCGTCCCCGGTCCGCTCCGTCCAGTCCCCGGTCCGCGCCGACGGAGAGGACGCATCGAACCAGCGTATCCTCGTCGCCATGTCGGGAGGCGTGGACTCCTCCGTCACCGCCGCCCTCCTGGTCGAGACCGGCCACGAGGTCGTGGGGGTCACCATGAAGACCTTCTGTTACTCGGAGAACGAGGGTCCGTCCAGGAGCTGCTGCGGGCTGGAAGGCATCTCCGACGCCCGTCGCGTCGCCGACACCCTGGGCATCCCCCACTACGTCTTCGACGTGGAGGACGCCTTCACCCGGGACGTAGTGGACGACTTCGTCTCCGAGTACGCCCGGGGCCGGACCCCGAACCCCTGCGTCCGGTGCAACTCCACGACCAAGTTCCCCGACCTCCTGC
>JBKHJU010000001.1:0-50448 GCA_046537985.1 Longimicrobiales bacterium | reverse complement strand
GACCGGAGCCGTCCCCGCCGTGAAGGCCGACGTCTACCTGGACCCGGCCCGGGTGGAGGACGTGAGCGACCTGGGGACCATCCTGACGAAGCTGGAGGCGCTCGAGCCCGTGGAGCTCTCGACCGGATTCCCGCTCCGGGGCCTGGAACGTGCGTCCGGGACGTTCGAGGGGCGGAAGTACGACAAGGTCCTCCGACCCGCGGCGTTCGACCACCTGGCCCTCTTCGCCGAGCACAGGAAGGGGGCGTGCTCACTGGAGGACGGGTGTGGACTCCTGGTGAATCGCCGGGAGACGGCCCGCCCCGCCTCGGAGATCGAGTTCTCCGGGACGGAGACCGCCGAGGCGCAGCCGTGGGGCGAGGTGGACACGACCCTGGAGGCGTTCGTCTCGGCCTACGGGACGGAGGAGGAGGAGGGCTCGGACGTGGCCGACCTCTCCGAGTCCACCCGGGCCGCGATCGCCGCCCGCACGGTCCTCGGGGACGTTGAGGCAGAGACCGAGGCGGACCTGATCTCGGTGCCCGTGGTGAACCCCTCGACCGACAACCTGAACGAGGGAGCCCTCAACGCCGCGGCGGCGGCCGCCGGCGGGGCACGCGACGCCGACCTCCCCGACCCGGAGGGAATCCAGTCCACCGTGGACACCCTCCGGGCGGACCACTACGCCGACGAGGGTGGGGAGGGGGAGGAGGACGAGGACGCCGAGAACCTGCTCCGGACCGCGGTCAACGCGCTCCGGCGCCTGGTCGGCCTCGGGAACGGGGACTCCCGGGCGGCGAACCAGGACGGCGACATCAGCCTGGACGAGCGGCGCCGCCTCGTGGAGGAGGCGCTGGACTCGCTGGTCGGCGGGCAGGGCGTCTGGGTTCACATCCCCCAGGGCGGGTTCCGGGAGGACGAGGTGGTCTATGAGGTGGACCCCCAGGGCGGAGAGGCCAAGCTGTTCCGGGTCCCCTACTCCGTGGAGGGCGGCGAGATCGAGCTCGACGTAGCCGAGCGGGTGGAGGTCCGGAGAGAGGTGGAGTTCGTCCCCGTGGAGAACGAGGACGGCGACAGGACGATCGAGGCGCGGTACGAGTACCGGGCCACAAACCCCACTCCCGAGGAGGGAGACAACATGAGGCGCGAGGAATTGGTGAACTCGCTCTGCGAGTGCGAGTCCGTCCCCTTCCGGCGGGAGACGCTGGACGGGATGAGCGACGAGGAGCTCCTCCACGTCGCCAACTCGACGGAGGACCTGGACCTGGAGGAGGGCACGGAGCTGGAGACCGAGCCCTCCGGGAAGGGGGACGGGGACCCGCAGCCGACCGCCGAGGACGGCGAGGCGGCGAACGCCCTGCTGGGCGAGGTGCGGGACCTGATCCGCTCGGAGGTCCAGAACCTCCGGGAGGACCTGGCCCCCGCAATCGAGGAGGGCCAGCGGGAGAGGAAGTCCATGATCTCCCACCTGGCTCAGAACGAGCGGTGCCCCTTCGAGGAGGAGGATCTCGAGGGCAAGCCCACGGAGGAGCTCCGCAAGCTGTACTCCATGTCCCGGGGCGTCTCCTACGCACCGAAGGGCGGGCCGAAGGTACAGGCCCACCAGGAGGCGGAGGACGCCTTCATGGACCCGACGCCCTACTACGCCACCCAGGAGAGCTCCGGCAGCGGAGAGGAGGACTGACCCATGGCGAACTCCGTCATTCTCAAGAGTCGAGAGGGCGGCCCGCTCCGGAAGGAGGGGGTCACGGACGAGGCAGTCACGCCCGGTCACCTGATCGAGCGCGGCGGCGCCAACGACGTCCAGAAGCACTCCAGCGCCAACGGGAACGCCCTACCCGCCTTCGCGCTGGAGAACGATCTCGTCGGTGACGACATCGACGATGACTACGCCTCGGGAGAGACCGTCCAGTACGCGGTCTTCGCCCCCGGGGAGGAAGTCAACGCGCTGCTCGCCTACGGGGAGAACGTCTCCGAGGGCGCGGCGCTCACCAGTGCGGGGGACGGTACCCTGCACGCAGCGGCCGGGAGCGACCCGGACCGCATCGTCGGCTATGCGGCCGAGGACAAGAACAACACCACGGGCGGCTCCGCCGTCCGCATCGCCGTGGAGGTGGCCTGATGACTCCCCCGAACGTGCAGCTCATCAACCCGTACGGGGTGGACCTGGACCACCACCAGCTCGGCAACGTGGGGTCCGGGCTCGGGGACCGGAGGATCATGCGGTACATGCGTCCGGTCCTCGCCGCGAACGCCAACCCCTACTCCGAGATCAACGTTCACAACGCCACCCTGCTCAAGCACGAGTGGGAGCGGCTGGACTCGATTGTGAACGGCGTCCTCCGGGAGCGCCTCACCATCGTGGAGGACCTCCGGAATCGCGGTCTGGTGGAGCCCGTCTCCATCGGAACGGTCACCCGGAGGACGCAGCGCGTGGAGGACTTCGAGGACGCCGAGGTCAGCTTCGACGGCGACACGGCTCCCCAGGAGGACCGCGCGAACTTCGAGGGCGACCTCATTCCGGTGCCCGTGATCGCCAAGGGCTTCCGGGTGGACTGGCGGCAGCTCGCCGCGAGCCGCACGAAGGGGGAGCCCCTGGACACCACGAACGCTGAGCTCGCCGCGGCGAAGGTCGCCAGGCGTCTCGAGGACCTCATCACCAACGGGCTCGCGCTGGGCGGTCCGACCGGCGGCGGAATCCCCGGGCTCACGTCGGCGAGCAACCGCCTGACGGTGGACCTGAACGACGACTGGGACGGGGCCAGCGGCGACCCGGTGGGCGACACCGAGCGCATGCTGGCGGAGGCGTACGCCTCCAGCCTCTTCGGGCCGTTCGTCATGTACGTCCCGAAGAACTACTGGGCCGAGGTCCAGTCGGACTACGAGACTTCGGGCGGGGCGGTCATCAACCGCACCGTCATGGAGCGGATCATGGCGTTCGAGGACATCGAGGCGGTCCGTCCCAACGACGCCCTGGCGGACGACAACGTGGTCCTGGTCCAGATGACCAGGAACGTCCTGGACCTCACCGAGGCCCAGGCCATCACGACCGTCCAGTGGGAGAAGAACCCCTTCATCACGAAGTTCCGAGTCCTCTTCGTCGGCGGCCCTCAGATCAAGAGCAACGCCACGGACCAGGACACCACCATCCACGGGATCGTGCACCTGCGCTCGGCGCCCTGATCCCACCGAGTAGACGGGGGTGAGCCGAGAGGCGAGCCCTGACGGGAGGTAGCAGAGATGGCCGGACTGAAGCCTGGACCTCACAGGAACACCGGCGGGCCGCACCGGCTGGTGAGCGGACGCCGCGTCGGTCAGGGGAAGGTCGCGCACCTGACCCGGGAGGAGATCGACGGTCTGGCCTTCCCGGAGAAGTTCGAGCCGGTGTGGGGCGGGGCTCCCGCCCCCTCCGGCCCGTCCGGGGAGGGGAGTGACGGCGGCGGGGAGGACGGTCCCGACCTGCCGGACGTGACGCAGTACCACAAGGGCGGCGGGTACTACGACATCCCGGGCGTGGGACAGGTCCGGGGGAGGGAGGCCGCCCTGGAGGCCCTGCTGGCCGGCTCGGAGCCCGAGACGGACGCCCGGGGCGAGACGGACGGCGGGGGCGAGGGGGAGGGCCGTGAGCACGCCTCGGAGGGGGGCGACGAGCCCGGGGAGGACTAGGTGGCGCGCGTCAGCGTGGCGGAGGTCAAGCTGGTCATAGACACCAGCCTGAAGACCGAGCAGGTCAGCGCGCTGATAGGGGACGCCAACACCTGGGTGAACGAGAACCTGGGAGGGTACACGTCCCTCTCGGCCAACCTTCTCAAGACGATCGAGAAGTACCTGGCCGCGCACCTGATAACCCTCCGGGACCCGCGCCTCACCCGGGCGCAACTCGACGACGTTGCGGAGACGTACCAGCGGGACCCTCGGGTCTCCGAGTACCTCCGGACCGCCGCGTCCCTGGACCCCACGGGGACCATCGAGGCCAAGCTCGTCAGCGGCGGCGCCCCCAAGGCGACGTTCCGGGTCTCGGAGGGTTACGACGACACGCTGGACCTGCCCGGGAGCTCCTCGTGAGCCGGATCCTGGAGCGCGTCGTTCCGCTGGAGACGATCGGGGCGGAGGCGCCCACGGGGTGGGACGGGCAGGGCGGAAGGGAGTACGGCTCCTCCACGGACATCGAGGCGAGGGTGCTCGAGCGGGAGGAGCTCGTCCGAACCGGCGACGGGGAGGACGTGGTGACGACCCGGACGGTCTACGTGGACGGGGGCCAGGAGGCGCTGCCCCGGCAGGGCTGGCGGCTCACGATCTCCGGCACGGCGTTCGTGGTCGTCTCCGCTGACGTGGTGAAGCGGATCATGAGCGAGGCGGGGGCGGTGGACCACCACAAGTGCCTCTGCCGGGAGGAGTGAGCCGACCGTGACCATGCGATGGCTGAACGAGGGGGCGCCGTTCGAGACCGAGGACGGCCGGACGGTCCCGTCCGGCGGCGAGCTCGTGGCCGGGAGGCGGGACCCGGACGTGGTCCGCAGGCGACACAAGCTGCGGTACCTCGGGACCACGGAGGACCACGACCCGGAGCTGTCCAGGTTCGCGGGCGTGGACTTCGGGTCGGACCGGGCGTACGAGGTCGCCAGGGACTCCCGCCGGGAGGCGGACGGCAGGGTCCTCACCTGGGAGGACTTCGAGGGGCTTGAGGGCTCCGGGGCGGACGGCGCCTTCCTGGTCGGCGACGTCCGGGACCTGGTCCGGGAGCTCCTCGGGGAGCGGGCGCTCCCGTGAGCGTACGGTTCAGGGGCTTCGACCGCGTGCGGCGGAAGTTGAAAAGGATGGCCTCCGAGGCGGGGGCTGAGACGGCCAGCGGCACCCGGATACTCGGCGAGCACGTCGTGACGGACGTGAAAAACGCCAGGCCCGGGAGGGGCGTGCCGGTGGACCGCGGCACGCTGAGGAACACCGGCAGGGTGACCGGGCCCGACACGGACGGGGTGGTCCGGCTCACGTTCGGCGGCGCGTCGGCGCCCTACGCCGTCGTCCAGCACGAGCGGACGGACTTCAGCCACCGCCTCGGGGAGGCCCGCTACCTGGTCCGAGGGGTGGAGCGTGCCTCCGACGAGGGCGCTCCGCTGCGGGCGCTGAGGGAGGTCGGAGAGGAGCTGGTCCGCCTCGGGAAGGTGCAGGCGTGAGCTCGAGCCTCGTGAGCGACCTCCAGACGTACCTGGCGGCCCAGGGGATCGTGGACGGCGACACGGACTGGGTCTCGACCCGCCACCAGCCCCACGACGGGCAGGCCCGGCTGGTGACGATCGCTGTGGACGGAGGGCCCGCCCCGGAGGTCGGGACGAGCCAGGGCCTCGGGTCCGCGGCGGCGCGGAACCCCGGCGTTCAGGTGCGCTGCCGGGGCCGGGCCGGGAAGGGCGACGAGGCGGAGGCGAAGGCGCGGGAGATCCTGGACCACCTGCACGGGAGGACCGGCGTCACGATGGACGGCACCCGCTACTGGGGGATCGAGGCGGTGACCTCGGACCCGATAGAGGTGGGTGCGGACGACAACAACAGACCCGAGTTCAGCATCAGCTTCCGGTGCCAGACCGCTCAGGCGGCGCCGGCCTAACGACGGAGGAGGAGCGACATGGCGGGCATTCCATTCTGGCCCCACGGGACCACGGTCACCTGGGACGGGCAGGACATTGAGGGGATCGAGTCCATCGAGCTCTCGGGCTCCACCGTGGAGGAGGTCGAGACCACGGACAACGACTCCGGAGGGAAGGAGGAAACCGTCCCCGGGAAGGAAGTCGGTGGGTCGCTCACCCTCAACTGCCGCATGTACATCGGCGAGCCGGGGCAGGCCGCTCTCCGGACCGCCAAGGACAACGGCGACACGAAGGAGGTCGCCATCACCCTCCCGAGCGGTGCCACGGACGACTCCACCGTGGGGACGTTCACCTTCGACGCCTGGGTGAGGAACATCGAGGAGTCGCTGCCGCAGGTCGCGGCCGAGGCCGCGATGGTCACCTTCGAGTTCAAGGTCACCGGTGGCGTGATCGTGGCGGTGGTCTGAGTCGTGGCCGGCGCCGACCGCGGGGTTCCGATCGAGATGGACCGGGAGCGGCGACTCCGCTACCCCATGTCCGCCGTCCGGGAGGTGGAGGACCGGTTCGAGATCAACATGGTCAAGGGCGAGGAGTTCCAGACGGAGAACCTGGACGACTTCATCTGGCTCATCTGGCTCGGGCTGCGCCACGAGGATCCCGGCCCGCCCTCGCTCTGGCGGCGCCTGCTCGCTCGGCTCGGGATCGGGCAGGATCCAGAGCCCCGCATCACCCAGGAGTGGGTCGCCGAGAACGTGGACATGCAGACCATGGAGGCGGTCGGGACGGCCATGATGAGGGCCATGGGAGGTACGCTCGAGGAGGCGAGCGTCCGGGCGGCTCAGTCTCCCCGGGAGAAGGACGAGGCCGACGAGGCCGAAAAAGGGGGGCGGGTGAGAGCCGTGTAGAGGACCTCGTGGAGTTGGAGGCCCGGGCCGTTGTCCTGGGCCTTCCGTCCTCGGAGTTCTGGGCCTCCACCCCGCTCGAGGTGGGGGCCTTTTTCGACCAGGCGATAGACGCCGAGGAGGGTCGGCGGAGGCAGGACTTCCTGAACCACGCCCTGGTCGCCGCGACCCTCGTAAACATCCACCGTGAGAAGGGGTCACGACCGGTCCGGCCCGAGGACTTCCTCGGCGACTCGGAGCCCAGGGGCTCCGTCCAGGAAGTCACCCCAGAAGAGGGCGCCCGGCGTCTCATGACGTGGGCGCAGAGCATCAACCAGAACGTGAGGGCCTGAACGGTGACCGTGGTCGGCAGCGCAACGGTGGAGCTCCGGGGGGACTCCTCCCACTTCTCCCGCCAGATGAACCGGGCGCTCGGCACGTTCAACCGGGTGGGTCAGCGCATGCGGGGGATCGGGCGCCGACTCACGTTCTCCCTGACCGCCCCCCTCCTCGCCGTGGGCGGCGCCTCCGCCAAGGTCGCCACGACCTTCGAGCGGGAGATGAGCCGAGTGGAGGGCCTGGTGGGGATCGCCTCCGACCAGGTCAACCGGTGGGGTCAGGACATCCTCCGGATGGCCCCACGGCTCGGGACCGCGCCCCAGGAGCTCGCCCGGGGCCTCTTCTTCGTGACCTCCGCCGGGTTCCGTGGAGCCGAGGCCATGGACGTGCTGGAGCAGGCGGCGAAGGCCAGCGCCGCCGGCCTGGGCGCGGTCGCCACGATCGCGGACGCCGTCACCTCCGCGGTGAACGCGTACGGCGCGGAAAACCTCTCCGCCGGCCAGGCGACGGACGTGCTGACCGCCGCGGTCCGGGAGGGCAAGCTCGAGGCCGAGAGCCTGGCGCCGGTCCTGGGAAACCTGCTGCCGACCGCCTCGGCGATGGGCATCTCGTTCCAGCAGGTCGCCGGGATACTGGCGGTGTTCTCGAGGACGGGTGCGGACGCGGCCTCCGCCGCCACCTCGCTCCAGCGGCTCATGAGCACCCTCCAGAGGAACACCGGCCCGGCGGTGGAGATGCTCGAGGACGCGGGCCTGAGCCTGGCCACGCTCCGGGACATCGCCCGGGGACCCCAGGGGCTCATCGGGGTCATGAGGCTCCTGGAGGAGACGTTCGAGGACAACGAGGCCGCGCTGGCGCAGTTGTTCCCGGAGCAGCGGGCCTTCCGGGGCGTCATGAACGCGCTCTCCCAGGACGCCGACACCGTGGACTCGGTGCTCCGGGGCGTGGCGGACAGCGCCGGGGTGGCGGAGACGGCGTTCGGGGTCGCCGCGGACACCGCGAGCTTCCGGTTCAACTCCGCGCTGGCGGAGCTCCAGGCGACCGGCATCCGGATCGGCCAGCGCATGCTGCCCACCCTGGTCCGGCTCGTCTCGGAGCTCTCGGACCGACTCGCCGGCGTCTCCCCCGCGACCCTGGACCTCGGGGTCCAGCTCGCGGCGGTGGCCGCGGTCGTCGGCCCGGCCCTCGTGGGGCTGGGGATCATGGTCTCCACCCTCTCCACCCTGGCCGGTCTGCTGAACCCCGTCACGGCGGTCCTCGCCGCGGTGGCGGCGGGCGCCCTCGCCATCCGGCAGAACTGGTTCGGCATCGGGGACGTGGTCGCCCGGACGTTCGACGTGGTGGTGACAGGAGCGACGGAGGCGTTCCGGGTCGTGGACCGCATCTCCCGTCCAGTGGTCAACGCCGTCATAGGGCACTTCCGGTTCCTCGGATCGGTGGCGAAGATCGTGTGGGAGGAGTTCGTGCGAGACGTGGCGGTGGACGCCTTCGAGACCATGCGGGACACGGCGGCACGGGTCATTCCGCAGATCATCCGGTCCCTGGCGGCCGTGGGGCAGGGCAGCCTGGAGTTCTTCTCGGGCCTGATCGAGCGCGTGACCTCGATCTTCCAGGACGACGACGTGCGGGAGGAGGGAGCCGAGGCGGGAAGGAACCTCGGGCAGCGGATCTCGGAGGCCGCGGTGGAGGCGTTTGGGACGGACTACGTGGCCGGGTTCGTGGACTTCGTGGGAGAGGGAGCGGACGCCGCCCTCGCGGCGATCAACCGGAAGCTCGCCGAGCTCCGGGCGCTGGCCGAGCGGACGTTCGGCGGCGGCTCCGTCCTCGGGGGTCAGGCGTTCGGACGGGGACCCACCACCGGGTTCTTCGGCCTGGGTGAGGACGGGGGGCTCGCCGGGGAGGAGCGGGCCGGGCGGGAGCGGTTCGCGCTGCGGATCCCGGAGGGACTCAGGGAGCAGGTCTCGGTTCTGACGGAGGAGACCCAGCGACTCGGCCAGGTGGGGATGGCCGCGGCGCAGCAGTTCTCCCGCAGCTTCGAGGAGGCGTTCGTCGGGGTGGTCACCGGAAGCCAGGGCCTCCTGGAGGCGTTTCGGAACCTGGCGACCGGGATCATCGCCGAGATCGCCCGTATACTCGCCCGACTGGTCGCCCTCAAGATCACCCTGGCGGCGCTCGGGATCGACACCGGGGGGCTCGGGGCGGCGGAGCTGCTCGGTCTCGGAGACATCGCCGGGCTGCAGCACGGCGGGATCGCGATCGCGGGGAGGGCCCACATCGTCGGCGAGGCCGGGCCGGAGCTCTTCGTTCCCGGGCGGACCGGGCGCGTGGTGCCGAACCGGGCGCTGGCCGCCGCGGGGGCCAGGAGCGGCGGACCCGGGGCCGGACAGGTGGCCTCGGCCATCCTCTCCCGGCTCGGGCCTCCGCCTCGGCCGCAGAGCCCCAGGGAGGTCCGGTTTGACGCCTGGTGGCGGGTGGCGTTCGCCTCCCTGGCCAGGGACCACGAGGAGAGGAGCTAGAGCCGTGGCGAGCTCGCACTACCTGGGCGGATCGGCGGACTTTCTGTACACCCCTCTCGGGGGCACGGAGACCCAGTTTCTTCTGGCCATCCCGCTCATCATCTCCCCTCAGTACGAGTTCTCGGCCACCCTCGAGGCGCGCCTCTTCGAGCTGTGGAACGCCGACCGGACCGCCCGGGAACAGTACCAGATCGGGAGCGAGACGGACGTGGTCCGGGCTCAGATCCGGTTCGACGACCAGCCGGACCTACTCCGGACCATGCTGAAGGAGGCCCGCTGGAACGACCGCACCCTCACCTATCGTCCCGAGGGCGCGAGTGGCGCCACGTACGACGCCAAGCTGGTCCGGGTGGCCGGAGAGAGGAAGGTCGGAGACGTGCCGGTGGAGCCCGACCCGCTGCGCTGGAGCTTCGGAGAGTGGATGGCGACCCCGATCCTCCGCCGGGTGGACGGCGGTAACTTCGACGGGCTGATAACCTGATGGCGACCCGAGCGGTCTACGACCTCACCCTGGTGGACGAGAGCGGGGAGCCGTTCTTCGGATCCCTCTCCAGCGGCGACGTCGTCTCCGAGTCCGACTTCCAGACTCGGGACCCGGTCCTCTCCCACGACCGTCCCTACCTCCTCCCGCCGGAGGACTTCACTTCGGCGAAGGTGGACTTTCCCCGCGGCACCTCCACGATCGGAGTGGTGTCGGTCCGGCTCCTCGACAAACGGCTCACGGAGGGGGACCAGGACTCGGGCATCCTCACCTCGGTGGCGGACCGGGTCACCGGCGCCCGGGCGATCCTCCGGAGGTACCGCCCGAGCGCGGGAACCTGGGTCACGATCCTCGACGGGCCGGTGGGGAGCCACCGCCTGGCCCCGGAGGTCGTCGCCCTGGACCTCAACATCCGGGACGGGCGCGAGTTCGAGAGGGACGACGGTCTGTTCTCGAGCAACTTCGTCCTCTGGGGCAAGGACGGCGCCAGGGGTCCCGCGATCGACTACGGCGAGCACCCGGGGATCCGCGCGGTCTTCGGTTCTCTCGCCAGGCCGATGCTCGAAGCCGTCGAGCCGTTCGAGTCCGTGGACGACGGCGGGATCGACCACTTCAAGAGATTCTCCGACCTGACCTACCTCGGTGGCGAGATCTACGGCGGCTTCGCCACGGTCGAGACCGAGGTGGAGGTCAACGGCGAGACGGTCACGAGGAAGCTCGACCTCCCGGACCTCGGCGAGCCGATCGTCGACAACTCGGACGGCCTCCCGAAGTACACGCAGATCCGGATCCGCTGGCGGGCGAAGGGATCCGACGACGACTGGACGGTCCTCCGGGACATGCCCGCGCTCCCGACCCGGAGCAACCGGAACGTCGTGGACGACCGCTGGGGCATCCTCCAGGGTCCGAACGTGATCCCGGGGGGCGGCGAGCAGGCGGTCTCGAAGCAGGCGATCTGGTTCGGGAGTCTGGACGAGAGCGACATCCCGGCGACCGGCCAGGAGATCGAGTTCCAGGTCCTGGCCGAGGAGGTCTCGAGCGAGCATCCCTTCTTCTGGGACGGCGGCAGCCTCGGGAACCTGCTCCAGGAGATCGTGGACGGGGAGCACTCCGACACGCCGCCCCGGGAGAGGTACGACGAGGCGGAGCTGACTGCCTTCAGGAGTGAGTCGCCAGTCGCCCGCATGATCCTTCGGGAGAAGGTCAAGGACAGGAGGAAGTGGGTCGAGGAGAACGTCTACAAGGTCGCCTTCCGGGCGCCGGCGTTCAACGACAACTACAGGATCTTCCCGGCATCCTGGGAGCTTCCAAACAATGCCGAGTCGATCCCGGTCCTCGACGCCGACTCGGTCGAGCCCGTCGGCGAATGGGAGCACGGGACCGGCAACGCCATCCGGCGCGTCAACTACACCTACATCCGAGAGCACCTCCTCTCCGAGGAGGTCTACCGAACAATTAACGACCTGGACGATGACGAGCCCGTCGACCCCTGGGACCGAATCGAGGAGGAGGAGGTCACGCTCTCCGAAGAGGCGGACGACGCAGTCGCCGGGGCGAAGGTCCTCGACTACAACCCGATAACCGTCCGGGCGATGGGGCACCGCGGCGGCCTGGTCTACTCCGAGGAGTGGCACCACGACCCCGTCAAGCCCCTGGCCGAGAAGGCCTTCGGGATCGTGCTGCCGAGGTTCAAGAGGGGGGCGCCGACCTACGTCGCGACCGTCCAGGCGACGGACGAAAACCTCCAGCACCACATCGGCGACTGGCTCCTCGTCTCGGTCGACTGGCTCCCGGAGTACGCGACCGGGAAGCGCGGCCTTCGAAGGTATATGCAGATCTACGGGATCTCGGACGTCTCGACCGAGAGGCGGGAGCTGTACCTCGTCGACGGCAACGTCCCGGACTTCAGCGAAGACCCCGACCTCGTTGACGAGGGAGGGGTCGACTGCCTGGCCGGAGGAACCGCAATCGGCGGCACGCTCTTCCCCGCTCCCTCGGGGGCCAGCCTCCGGTACTTCCTCGAGGACGGCCACATCGTCAACTCCTGCTCGAAGGACCTGACCGTTCAGGTCGTCCTGATCGGAGGCGGCGGAGGCGGCGGAGACTCGAACGGCGACTGGGTGGGCGGCGGCGCCGGCGCGGGTGGCGTCGTCCAGATCGCAGAGCTCACGATCCCGGCGGGCGAGTCGATACCAGTCACGGTCGGCTCTGGTGGGCCGGTCGGGGCTGACGGGGGGGACTCGATCCTCTGGAGGGACCCAAGCACGGGGGCCGCCCTGGACCCCGACAGCGACCCAGCACCGAGCGAGACGACCGCCGTGGGGGGCGGGCGAGGGGGCGGGTCGAACGGATCGCCGCGCGCTGGCGGAAGCGGCGGTGGCGGCGGCGGATTCATGGCCGGCGGTACGGCGGAGAATCAGGTCGGCGGGGGCAGCGAGAGCGGCCAGGGGAACGACGGCGGCGACGGTCAGGGATCCAACGGCTCCGGCGACGAGATCAGCGGTGGCGGCGGCGGCGGTGGTTCGCTCGCGGCCGAAGGCGAGAACGGAACAGCCGACGTTGCGGGCAACACCACGAGTGCCGGCGCCGGCGGCGGCGAGACGGCGCTGAACGACTGGGGCATCACGGCCGGCGGCGGCGGGGACGGCGGAGAGTATTTCCGCGAGATCGACGGGACCGTCCAGATCGACAACCCCGGGGCTCGGGGCGGCGGAGACTTCGGGGCCGGGGGGGGCGGGGCGTCTGCGACCGGTGGCGCGAGCGCGGGCACGGACGGCTTCGTCGCGGTCATCTACGCCGGGGCTCCCCCATCGCTAACGGCCCCAGAGATCACGTCCACGGCTGAGACGGAGGCCCAGGGCCTCCAGATCTGCGTCTCCGAGGACGAATGGCCGGTCATCGACCTCCCGGGGTATCGGGTCCGAGTCGAGTACGCCGTAACCGGACCGAGCGATCCGGAGCCCGACGAGGACTCCTCCGACTGGACGCTCGCGGGTTTCCTGGACGCGCCCGGGTGCCTGTACACGGGGACGCTTCAGAACGGCGGCCGCCTCTGGAAGAGGGTCCGTGCCGAGGCGCGGGATTACCAGCCATCCGACTGGGGCACCACGACCTCCGAGACGTTGACCGAGACCCCCGACTTCCTCAGCGTCTCGCTCTCGATTTCGTCCAGCGGTAGGGCGACGCTCGAGTGGTCGGCGAACCCCTATACCGGGGGAGTGAGGATCCGGGCTCTCAGGCACGACGCCGACGCCTCCGCGGGAGACCTGGATCCGGACCTGCCGCTCCTCACAGACGCCGACGCATCGGCCGGTAGCTACGAGATCCAGCTATCCATCTCGCGAGAGCAGTACATCACGATCGACCTGGAGGCCTGGGAGACGTTCTCCGGAGGATCGGTCGGCGGAGACCAGGGTCGGCGAAGGAGGATATCGAGGCAGCGACCCGCCCTCAGCGCCGAGGCTCAGGCTGGGGCACTAGACAGACTAGTCCTCACGAATGACCTCAACCTGGTCTTCGACAACGACCTGAACCCCATAACGAACGAGTAGGGCCCATGGGAAAGTTGCATCGAGACGTATCTGCGACAACGGAGAAGGGGGTGGAGATTCACATCCCCGCCATTCTCTCCGATACCGACCCGGCGGTCACCTATGGCGTCGGAGGAGACGACGGGGTCTTCCCTGGCCTCTGGTGGCTCGAGCACCAGGCGAGCCAGCCTGATACCCTGCTCCGGATCAATGTCAGGAACGCGGCGAACGACGGCTGGGAGACGGTCCCTCCCTCCGACCATACCCATTCCGGCGACGACGTTCTGGTCACGGAGAAGGACGAGAGCGGATCGAACTACACCCTCGTCCTCGCCGACGCCGGGAAGCTCGTCACGCTCTCCCACGGATCGGCGACGACCCTCACGGTCCCGCTGAACGCGAGCGAGGCCTTTCCGGTCGGGACTCAGATACTCTTCCGCCAGGGCGACGCCGGGAAGGTCACGGTCACGCCGGTTAGCGGCGTCACCCTGGAGGCCGAAAGCTCGAAACTGACGACCACGGGACAGCACGCGGTGGGCGGGCTGATCAAGGTAGGGACCGATACGTGGTCGGTCTTCGGGAACCTGGAGCCCTAGATGCTTCCCGGACTGATGGGGGCGGTCGCAGCCTCGGGGTTGCAGATTACCCGGACGACCGAGGGTCTGTTCTTCCGAGAGCAGTTCACGGCCGCCGACCAGCAACTCGACGGCTATAACGGGTGGGAAGAGAGCGACCCCGGCAGCTATCAGATTGCCTCCAACGTGGTCGAGGCACGGTGGGCCGTGGACGGAGCACGCCAGGCGTACAACAATCTTGGCCTCGGCGAGAGAGACGTCATCGTCCAGGTAAACGCCGTGCGGAACAGCGAGGAAGTCCTCGTGACGCTCCGGGCCGGTGCGACGTCACTCGACCCGCACGACACCACCGGCGCCTATGGGTTGAGCGTCAAGGCCGGAGAGGGCTACCGGATCTTCAAGGGCGGCACCGGTGAGCTCCTTGGCAGCGGGGGAAGCGCCCCCGGTATCGGCGTGAACGCCGGTATTCGCCTCATCGTGAAAGAGGAGGGCTCGGACCACCGCGTCCGGGTGTTCGTCGCCGAAGGTATCACGGACCTCCAGACGCTCGACGTCGATCCGACGTTCGTGCTCTCGGTGTTGGACACCGACGCGCCCGATCTCCAGGACTGGTACGGACTTCAGGTCGGGGACGGCTCGAACGCCGGAGACTCAGACTTTGACGAGTTCTTCGTGTGCGGCCGGGAGATCGTCGTGACCGGCCTCGAGACCGGCGAGAAGATCCAGGTCGACGAGCGCACGCCGGTTGAGGAGAGCGGTGGCGAGGTGAGGATCGACCCGGAGGGCTGGGCCCTGCCGGCGACGACGGTCAAGGTGCTCGACCCGGACGACAACGAGGTCGCCAGCCTCACCCCCGGCGACGGCGTTTGGGGCGGTGACGAGTACGAGGCGTCCTGACCCTTCCGACAGGAGGGAGGCACGACATGAGAATGGCCCAGCCCCCCAGGGCCGAGGAGGAATTTGGGAAGAACCACCAAAGCCGGGAGTTGACTGGCGTGAAAATACTCTTCGGATTTTCGGTCGTTCTCTCGGCCACGGCGAGCGGTCTGGCGACCTGGTGGCTCCAGGACCAGCCGGTCCTGGACGACCAGTCTCTGGTCCCTCTAGGGATCGTCGTGGCCATCGTCCTGCTGTCCGCCTCGGTCGTGGCGAGGACGGTCCGGTTCCTGGACTCACGGGAGAGGAGGCTGGCGAAACTCGAGGACGTCATCCTCGGACCCGAGAACCGTCAGACGGGACGGCGGGAGGGTGGGATGTGCGACCGGGTGGAAAGCATGGACGAGAAACTGGACCGCGTCCTGTACGCGGTGGAGACGGGGGGGAGGCCGAGCCTGGGTAACGAGGGCCTGGTGGACCCGTGAGTTTCTTCTGGTCACCGAAGTCGGACGGTGGCAGGGCCTACGCCATCCTCCTCTGGTCCACCGGACTCGGGTTCGTAGCCTTCGCGGTGGTCTTTGTCATGGCCGCCTGGGAGGGCGGCGCATGGCTCCGGATCCTGGAGCGGGGACTCGGGGGTTTCTTCGTGTTCCTGGGGATCGTCGCCGGCGGGAGCCAGCTCCCCAACGCGGCGGAGCGTCTCCCGGGACGGCGCAGCTATCACGGAACGTACAACCGCCCGGAGCGGGGAGAGCACCCGCCCGGCTACGAGTAGGGAGGCAGACGTGAGCGGTGGACCTTACCGGTACGGGAGTAACTCGCGGGCCGAGCTCGAGGAGGCGCACCCGGAACTGGCCCTCCTCTTCGAGAAGCTGATCCAGTTCTTTGACGTGTCCATCCTCGAGGCCGGGAGGGACCCCCGGCAGCAGGTCCGGAACGTTCGCCGTGGGGCGTCCAGGACGATGGACTCCCGGCACATCCCCCGGGACGGCGAGGGGAGGTACGACCCCGAGGAGCACGCCCAGGCGGTCGACGCCGCACCCTACCCGGTTCGGTGGCCCCGGATGCCCGAGGTCTCCCCGGAGCTCCGCCGGGCGATTCGGGGCTACGCGAAGGACGCCGGAAGGTTCTACTACATGCACGGCGCCCTCGCCGCTCTGGCCCACGAGAACGGGGTGGAGATCCGGCACGGGGTGGACTGGGACATGGACGACGAGTTCCACGACCAGTCCTTTGACGACCTTCCCCACGTGGAGCTCGCGGTTCCCCGACGCCCGCTCCGTCTCGAGGGCGACCTTCTCCGCCGGGCGAACGAGGCCCTCCGGTCCCGGGGCCTGCCCGAGATGGGGGAGTAGCGTGGACCTCGGGCTGAGGGACCTCGGCTACCTCCTCGGGTGGGTGGTCACCATCGCCCTGGGGTGGGCGAGGCTGGAAAGCCGAGTGAGATCGGCGCTGGAGTCGGACACGGACCAGAACGAGAAGCTGACCCGGATCGAGGAGGAGAAGCTCCCGAGCCTGCGCCGGGACCTGGAGGACGGCCTTCAGTCGCTGCGTGACTCGAACTCCGAGAGCCGCGCCGCCCTCCACCGGAAGATTGACGACGTCCGGGACCGGGTCTCCCGCGTGGAGGGAAGGCTGGACGAGCGGGGGTTGGATCCGTGAGGTGGGCCTGCGTGGGGGGGTGGGTCCTCGCCGCGTCCCTTCTCGGACTCGCGGCCTGGGGCGCCTCGGAGCGGGCGGAGCTCGTGGGCCGGGCTCGGGAGGCGGACACTCGGGCGGAGCGGGCCGTGGAGCGGGCGAGGCGAGACTCCGCCCGACTCGCCGACTTGGAGGAAACCTACGCCACGGACAGCACCCGCCGGGCCGAGGAGTCCGACTCTCTGCGCCGGGAGCTCCGGATCGCCCGGAGAGACGAGGGCGAGGCCGCGGGTGCCGAGGCCCGGGCGTCGTCGGACCTGGAAAGGAACCTCCACGATATCCGGCGCCTGGCCATGAGCGCGGCGCCCGTGAGGCCCGAGGTCCTTCTGCCGCTGGCGGACTCGAGCCTCGCCGCGCTGGAGAGGAGGGAGCGGGCCGACGACCGCCAGGAGTCGGCCGCCGCCCGGATCCGGGCGGGCCTCGAGCGCCGGGCGGCGCTCCTCCGGGAGGACAACGCCGACCTCCGCTCCCGGATCCGGGCCCGGGACGGGAGGATGCGGTCCCTGATCGAGGAGCTGGAGGCAACGCGGCGGGCCAGGGACCGGTGGAGGGAGGCGGCGGAGCCGGGGTTCCTCGCCGAGCTCGGGAGGAGCGCCGGGAAGCTGGCGACCGTGGCGGCGACCTCCTACGCCCTCGGACGCGCCGGGCTGCCGTGACGTTCCACGTGAAACGTCCGCCCGGGGAGTTGTCCGCCGGGACCGCACCCGGTTAGGTTTCGAGCGTCGGAGCCGGGACCTCTCAGCGGGATCCGGCGGTGCCTCGTCCCCGGCCGACTCTCTTCTATCTCTCTGGCGAGGCCCGCCACCTCTGTGTGGGAGACGCCCGGTCCCTTTCGTGGGCCGGGCGTTTTCTCTTTCCCCACCGCATGCGCGAGACCCAACCCCCTCCGGAGACCTCGCCCCACCCCTGGAACAAAGCCTTGACATTGTTCCAGGGGGCGCGTATATTTGGATGTACGGATGAGAGAGGGACCACCGAGAGAGGAGAGAGAGATGAGTCAGGTCCAGACCGAGGCCCGCCGCCACCTGCGGACCGGGGACGCCCACCTGAAGATCGCCCGCGCCTACCGGGAGCACGGCATGGAGGAGGACGCCCGCGTCGCGGAGGCGGCGGCGACGGAGTGCTGGGACCGGGCCGACGAGATACAGCCCGGCGTCTCCGGACGATAAGGGGGGGCCGAACGATGCGTATCATCAGCAGCCAACACTACCGGGATGAGGCCAAGGTCGAGGCCAAGGCGGCCGACCTGCGGTCTCCCGTGACACTCCCGGTTATCCACTACGCCGACGACCTCTACGTGCTGGTGGACGGCCACCACACTCACGAGGCCGCCACCCGCGAGGGCGTCGAGATCAGGTACGAGGTGCTGACCCCGAGCGACGATGACCGCGCCGCACTGAGCGGACAGGACCTGCTGGATGCGCTCTGGCTGGACGGGGACTGGTACTACCTCGACACCGGAAAACTCGTCTGGTAACGATGCTGTCCCTGGGGAGCGGGTCCCCGGGAGCGGATCCAGGTCCGGTACGCCATATCACACCTGAGAGGGGAGAGAGACCGATGAGCACCGACACGACGACCACGACGCGTATCACCTACCCGGACGCGAGCGCCCTGGACACCCACGGCCTCCGGTCCGGCGACGCGCTGAGAATCTACTTCGTGCCCACCCGGGAGGGCGGTCCCGAGATCGCCCTGCACCACTCGATCGGTGGCTCCAGCGTTCCCATGCCTGCCGTGCACGGCCGCTGGGTCTGGATCGGCGACCTCCGCCCGGACACGGTAGGCGCCTCCGCCCTGGACGCGCTCCGCTCTCTGGACGGGCTGCTTGCGTCTCTGGACGTTGCCTACCCCGGCAGCAGGTGGGACGGCAGCGATCGCCGGGTCAGGGGCAGCGACGAGTGGCTCCAGGGGACCGACGAGCTCCGCGCGGCGTGGGCCGAGGCCGCCGGGGCACTGGGGCGGTACTGGGACGCCGCCGACTGGCTCCAGTACGACGACCTGGCGGACGTGCTGGAGGACCCCGAGGCGGTCCTCCGCGACGGCTGGGAGGCGGTGATCCGGGACGCGGCCGACGAGCTGGCGGCAGGGGCGAGAGCGGACGGCCACCACGTGGCGGCGTCCGACCTCAGAGAGGTCCTGACGGAGTGGGCCGAGGAACACCGGGAGGTGACGCACCAATGTCGCCGCTGCGTCCGATCCGTGGAGGCCAGACCCCTGGCAGGAGGGAACCGATGAGCCGGACCGAGATCGTGGGGGCCTGTACCTGCTGCGGGGAGACGGGGCGGCAATCGTCCGACCCCGACCGTGCCCTGCGGGAGCCCCGGTCGTGAGTCGTCGGGACGGCGGGGCGGCGGGAATCGGCGACCGCGTCGAGCGGGTCTACGTGGTGCTCGAGGGCCAGGAGTCCCCCCGGGGCGCCCAGGCGTGGTTTCGGCGGCAACTGGAGGCGAGGCGGGACCTGAGCATGGCACGCTCCACGGTCTCCCGGTACTGTGGCGGATCGAAGGAGGCGCCCCCGGAGGTGCTGGAGGTGCTCGAGGACCTCGAGGACGAGGCCCGGGCGAAGCTGCTGACGACGCTTCAGTCCATCGGATGAAGTCCCCCCGGGGTCGGCGGAGCCCCCCACCGTCGGCGCCGGGGGGTCGCGGCGAGAGAGAGCCAACCGAGAGGAGAGAGAGATGGACACGTGGAGCGAGAGACGTTGCGAACGGTGTGGGCTTCGGGTCATGACGGACCAGCCCATCGTGGGCGGTCCCTGCCCCGGGTGTGAGTCCGAGCTCGGGCCAACGGAGGAGCGGTCCTCCGCCGCGGGGATGGCAAACTTCGCCTCCCTGCTGATGAGGCTAGGCAGGGGGAGCCCGGGTCTCTATCTGGCCCTGGGCGACCTGGTGGCGAGCCTCGAGGACGAGTGGCAACGGGGACCGTTGCCCTCTCTCGTCCCCTGCGAGGAGGGGTGGGACCTGTACCGAGGTGAGGAGTTTCTCGGAAAGGTGATACGCACCGACCGGGACGGCGGCGGGTGGGTCTGTCTCGCCGCGGGCATCGCGCCGGAGGGTTACAGCCCTCGGCCGGAGCCGACTCCCGTGGCGGCGGTCCTGCGACTCCTGGACGCACTGCCACCCCGGGGCACGGGGCGGAGCCCGCTACGGTCGGTCCCGTGACGGCGGTCGCCGACAAACTGCCGCCGATCCAGGCGGACCCCGAGATCCGTGGCGACCCCTACCGAGTCCTCCTGGTCTGCCAGCTCCTGAACCGGGCGACCGGAACGGTGGCCCGCCGAGTCCTGCCGGAGGTCTTACGGCGGTGGCCGACTGCGCGGGTCATGGCCACGGCGGATCCGGAGGAGCTCGCCGAGGCTCTGAGGCCACTCGGCTTCCCGAACCGGCGGGCCAGGCTGCTCAGAGATATGGCCCGTCAGATGGCACTCGGGTGGTGGGAACACCCCGAGGACCTGCCCGGGGTGGGGCCGTACGGGGCGGACGCCTATGCCATCTTCGTGGACGGACGCCTCGACGTCGAGCCCGAGGACCGCGTCCTGCGGGCGTGGGTGCGGGCCCTCCGGGAGGGGGCGGAGTGACGCCGCCGGCGCGGGCCGTCGACGCGGCCAGGAGGCTCGTCCGGGAGCGGACAGTGACCTCGGGACACGTGGCCGCGCTCTGGTCCTGCTCCCGCCGGACCGCACACCGGTACCTGTACGAGGAGGACCTCCCCGGCTGTCGCGAGCCCGTCCTTCCGAACCCGGGGAACGGGGGACCACACTGGTGGATGCGCGGCGAAAAACACCACAACTCGAAGCTGACCGAGGACCAGGTCCGGGCCGTGTGGGCGGTCCGGCTCTCCGGGTGGCACCCCGAGGACGTGGTCCAGGCCTTCGGGCTCCCCGTGGGGGAGAGCGCGGTTCGGAGAATCTGGAGCGGCAGGAACTGGAGATGGCTGACCGATCGACTGCCCCCGCCCGTTCGGGGCCGGGGCGCAGGCTCAACCGAGAGGGGAGGGAGAGATGGCCAGGTCCGTTAACAAGCTGATCCTCGTGGGCCACGTCGGGGCGGACCCCGACGTCCGGAGCACCGGGGACGGCACGAAGGTCGCCAACTTTCCGCTGGCGACGAACCATTACTGGAGGGACTCCAACGACCGGGAGCACGACCGGACCGACTGGCACCGGCTGACCGCCTGGGGCCGGATGGCGCAGTTCGTGGAGGACTACGTCCACAAGGGGGACCGAGTCTACGTGGAGGGGCGCCTCCAGTACGGGTCCTACGACCGAGACGGAGTCACCATCCCGACCCCAGACGTGGTGGTCCGGGAGCTCGTGCTCCTCAGCCCACCGAAGGACTGAGGAGACACCCTACCCAAGCAGCGGAGGAGAGAGAGATGGCGGACGCAGCGCGGGACAGGCCGGAGATCGTGGACGAGATCGAGCGTGAGGAGGACGACTTCCTCCGCCGGATCGGCCTCGCCGACGACGTGAAGCGGGCGGAGATCGCCCTCGAGGACGCGGGAGAGGACGAGGAGGTGCGGGCGGTGGAGAGAAACCCGGAGTTAGACTCCCGCATCGACGCGCTCCTGGAGAGGATCGCCGAGCGCAGGGCGGAGATCCGGGAGAGCGAGGAGGTGGAGGAGCGCAGGGTCCAGATGATCCGGGACCACTTTAAGGGGGAGAGGTACTCCCTGGAGGCATCCGTGGAGTACCTGGAGAACAAGGTTCGACTCCTGGCCCTGGGCGGCTACGACTTCAAGCGGAAGAAGTCCCGGAACCTGCCCCACGGGACGTTCGGGTTCCGGGCGACTCGTCCCACCGTCGAGGTCGTGAACGAGGAGCGGGCCGTAAAGTGGGCCGGGAGCGCGGTGCCCGAGGCGGTCAAGGTGACCCGGTCGGTCCTCAAGACGCCGATCCTGGACGCGCTCACCGACGAGGGCGTCCTGGCCGAGACCGGGGAGGTCCTGGACGCCGAGGAGCACGGGGTTCGGTTCGTGCCCGGTGACGCCCGTGGGACGTTTTACGTGAAGCCCAAGGAGTAGTAACCTTCCAACCAACAGGGGGGAGGGGGTTCTCCCCTCCCCCCGGAGAGGGTCACAGAGATAGAGGAGAGAGAGATGCCAGAGGAGAGACTCGAGGACGGGACCGTGGTGGACTCGGACTCCGGGGAGATCACCCCACCGCCCTCCGTGCCGATGCGCCACCCCGAGATCGGCGGGCCGAGCGCCCCGGACCGCTCACCGCCACTCATCATGCAGGAGCCCGTCTCGCTCCGGGAGTTCCTAGAGGGTCTCGCAACGGACGAGGCCATCGAGGAGCAGCAGAAGCTCATGGAGGCGTACGACCGGGCGGTCCACGCGCTGATAGGTCCGAACGACGTGGAGGAGGAGGGCGGGCGCCCGTTCAAGCGGAAGTCGGCGTGGCGCAAGATGGCCCGGTTCTTCCACCTCTCCACCCAGGTCGTCTCAAAGGAGGCCGGCTGGAGTCGGGTGGACGGCGAGCGGACCTTCGTCGCCGACGTGGTGGTCCGTGCCGTGGCGCCCTGGGGCCAGTACACGGAGGCGCTCGGCTCCTGCTCCACGGAGGAGCTTCGGTTCCGGATGGCTTACCCTCCCTGTCCCACCTGCGGCGGCAGGATGTTCGACAATCGGAAGGACGACTCGTGGGACAACCACTTCCGGTGCGCCGACGACGGCACCGAGCTCCAGGAGGGGGACTACGATCCGAAGCTCGTCGGCACCCGGGTTCCGAACCCGACCGCGCTGGCAAAGGCCCGTCACGACTGCGTGGCGACGGCCGAGACTCGGGCCACGAACCGGGCCGTGAGCAACCTGGTCGCCGCCGGGGAGGTCTCCTACGAGGAGGTCCAGGGTGGAGACGAGCGGGCCTACGGGCGGTCATCCAGCTCCGGATCTCCGCCGAGCCTGGACGACAGGGTGGGGTTCGGGAAGGAGAAGCGGAGTCTCACCTGGCGGGAGGTCATCGAGCAGGACCCCGGTTGGGCACGGTGGGCGGCGGAGGAGGCGGACCGGACGCCGGACGCGCTAAGGGAGGAGATCCTGGAGGCCCTGGCGGAGGCCGGGGACGGCGGTGAGGCGGAGAGCGAGCCCGCAGATCCGCTGGACCGGAAAGTCGGCTTCGGCAAACACGGGGATCTCACCTGGCGGGACCTGGTGTACGGCTGGACCGAGGACGGCGACCGCAAGAGTGGAACGGGCTACCTGCGCCGGTACGTCCTGACGGACAAGTGTACCCAGGTCCCCGAGTCCCTGAAGGACCGGCTCCGCTCCGAGCTCGACGCCCTCCGGAGGGAGATCCAGAGCCCGGGCGCCCTGCTGGAGAAGTGGACCGGCTTCCTGGACGAGGCTGGCGCGACCGACCAGCAGGTGTCGGCGTTCTTCCGCCACCACCCCCGGCTGCCGGACGAGGTCCCGGAGGACGAGGACCTCTCCCCCGACGTCGTGGCCATCTGCGTGGAATCGGTGGAGGGAGCCCGGGGAGAGGGGCCACAGTCCAAGTGGGCGCGCATCGTCGCCCGCCTCGAGCGCCTCGAAAACGGCGGAGGGGATACGGGGGGGGCGCAGTCCGATCCGCCTCAGAGCGACGGTGACGGCTCCTCCGTGGGCCGGGAGCCGGAGCCGGAGGGTATCCGGAGGGAGGAGCGGGACCGGGCCGACAAGGTGACCACGTTCCTGGCTCAGACCGGGAAGCTCTCCGAGGAGGAGGCGGCGGCGGTGGAGGAGGCGAAGGACGCGGGTGACCGGGACGCGCTGGCCCGTGCGATGGAACCACTGGAGGCCAGGTTCTGGCAGATCAAGGGCGGAGGAGAGGGGGCGGGCGGGTCCGGCCCCGACCTCTTCTCGAGTGGCGGCGGAGGTTGAGTCCACGTAGTGTGACCCCGAGAGATCGTCCACCCCTGAGAGGAGAGTCGTGGACCACTCGGCACGGGGGGGTCGGTAGTGTCCGACCTCGTTCGGCTCAAGAGATCCCTCGTCCCCTTCGCCCAGGTGCCCCACGAGGTCCTCAACGACGAGGACCTGTCGTGGAAGGCCAAGGGCCTCTTCTCCTACCTCGCGGGTCGCCCGCCCGACTGGCAGGTCCGACGCGCGCACCTGGTGACCGTCTCCAGCGACGGGAAGCACTCGCTTCACACCGGGATCTGCGAGCTCCAGGAGGCCGGGTACCTCCGGATCCGCCGGGTGCGCGACGAGGGGCAGTTCGTCGGGACGGAGTGGGAGTTGGCGCTCCCCGAGAGCCTAACCATAGAGCCAGATTCACCACATCCCGATTTTCCGGACGTGGAAAATCCGGACGCGGGAAATCCGGACGCGGGAAATCGGGACGCATACAAAGAAGGAGGTAGTAAGAAGGAGTTTAGTGGTTCGGAGGGTAAACCCTCCGGGGGGGAGCCCCCCGACGATGAGAACCTCCACGGGTGGAGGAGCAGGGCGGCGGGGATCTACCGGGAGGCGTTTCTCCTCGGCCGGGACCCGCCGGACCGGGACGACGCCGCGCCGTGGAGCGTGGCCCGGGCGCTGGACATCTGGAACCGGCTGGCCGAGCGGGACGGGCCGGAGGTCGTGACCGGCGCCATGACCATGCTCAGGGACCCGAGGACCTGGAGGGAGGGCTCCGGACGGAACGGGGGCCGACCCCCGTGGTCGGACGACGAGCAGGTCTCCATGGCCGTGTTCTGGAGGAGGGACATGACGCCGGTATACGAGAGGTGCAAGGGCGCGTGGTTCAAGCACGGGGCGGGGTCGTGATCGGGGTGCTGGTCTCGGTGGGCGTCGGGTCTCTGACCCTGGCGCTGGTCCTCCACCAGGTGGACCTGGCCGACCGGGAGGCGGAGCGGCGGCTCCGGACGAGACGGTGACTCGGCGCATGTGCCCGGCCCTCGTCTGGGTGGACTCGGACCTGCTCCGGCTGGCGGGGAGGCTGGCGTCCGACCCGGACGCGGCCGAGGAGGTGCTGTCCAGGGCGATAGACGAGAACCGGGACCGGATCGGGGAGAGCCTCCGAGCGGCGGCCCGGGAGCAGAGAGAGGAGGAGAACCGTGGCGAGATGGCTGAAGGTGAAGTACCACGAGGGGAAATCGGTGGAGCTGAGGTGGGGGACCCGTAACGGCGACGACTGGGAGCGCCACGAGCTCGAGTCCGAGGACAGGCCTCGGGGTATGTTCCAGGAGGCCCTGGACGCCCTGGCCGAGGACGTGGTCCGCATCCTGGAGCTCCCGGAGGCGTTCCTCGAGAAGCTGACGGTCACGACCGTGAGTTTCAGCTACGGGACCAACGACCAGATGGGGGTCGTGATCTCGGGCGTGGTCGAGGTGGAGGCCGGGAAGTACGCGGTGAACACCCCCCGCATCCGGGACAAGAGCGCGGACCTCCTCGGCGAGACCGAGACCGGCGCCGGCTGGATGAACGCCGACATGAGCGGGAGGATCCGGGAGCTCACGGATCAGGCCCACTCCTACGCCTCCGGTCAGCGGGTGACGACCGGGGAGCCCGACGCCGAGGAGGAGGCCGAGCCGGAGCGGGAGCTGGCGGCGGTATGAGCGAGACCGGACGCCCCGACCGACCCCGCGTCAGGATCGTGGAGCGGAACCCGCCGAACATCCGCGAGATCCGCGCCGCGTTCGACCTCACGGGCAACGAGATATTCGCGTGGGGTCCGGACACGATCTTCAACCCGTCCGGCGCACACCTGAGCCCCGCCCTGATCGCCCACGAGACGGAGCACGTTCGTCAACAGAACGGGGACCCGGAGGCGTGGTGGGATCGCTACCTGCGGGACGCGGAGTTTCGGCTGGACCAGGAGGTGGTGGCGCACCGGGCGGAGTGGGAGGCGTTCAAGAGGCAGAAGGCGAACCCCAGAAAGCGGCGGCGCTACCTGGGGGAGTTGGCCCGACGCCTCGCCTCGGCCATGTACGGATCGATGGTCAGTCCGAGTGAGGCCCGGGCGCTGATACGCCGGGGTGGCGTCGGACCGGCGCCGGCGAACGAGGGGGAGTCATGAGGGTCGGGACCAGGTCGGTGCTCTTCGGGGTCCACGCGTTCTGGATGCACCCGTTCTTCGTCGCCCGGGCGTGGTGGAAGCTGTACGGGTTCCCGTGGGACCCCCGGCTGTGGGTGGCGTTCTTCGTCCACGACCTGGGCTACTGGGGGAAGCCCAACATGGACGGCCCGGAGGGGGAGCGGCATCCGGAGTTGGGCGCGACCCTGGTGGCGAGGTGGTTTGACCCTCAGCCACTGGGGAGGCCGACGCACTGGGACTTCGACGGCGAGGAAGGAGGAAACGATGCCGACGACTGAGAGCGTGAGGGGCTGTATCGTCCTCATCGACGGTCAACCCGCCGTGGAGGTAACCCGCGAGAGTGGCGAGACCGTCCTTTACCTGGCCGACCGTGCTCGTCCCGCGACCCTCTTCCGGTCCAAAGGTATTGCAGAGCGGCGGATTGCGTGGACACGTCAGTTCGCCGAGGAGAAGGGTATCGCGGACTCGTGGAACATCCGCCATTACAGAATCGTCCTGGTGAAGGGCGAGGCTCGTCTGCAAGGAGAGAAGGATGCCTGAAGGCGGAGAAGAGATGGTGTACCGGAGACGAGAGAACCTGGGGCCGCACCTGCGATACTTCGAGGCGAGGTGCATGGAGAAAGGTGCCAGTCGCCGGAAGGCCGAGCGGTGGGCGTGGAGGCAGGTTCGGAAAGGGAAGAGGATGCCTGAGGACACAGACGGACGATGACTGAGCCGATGAGCGCCGGGTGGCCCCGTCTGACGGAGGACCTGCCGCCCGTCGATTGGGGCCGGTGCCCTCAGTGCCACGAAGAGCGGGAGTTGGTCATCTGGCAGGAGCACGACGACCGCGACCGGCCAGAGCCCCGGGCCGTGAAGCTCTGTGTGGACTGCTCGGACGCGATCATCGAGGATCACCCCCGGCTCTATCGACGCCACACCCCTCTCGTGCCCCTGCCCGGCGTCATGGATCTGTGCCGGGACTGCATCCACCGTGACGGCACGCTCTGTCGGCACCCAGACCTGACGATCAACGGAGGCCCGGGTCTCGACATCCGGTTTCCGGAGCCGATGAGGGTGCACGTGACGGCGAGGGACCGATCCCGCTCCGGGTGGGAAAACTTCTGGAAGGGTCCGCCGACAGAGTGCGCGGGGCGCGAAACCGTGGAGATAGAGGAGCCATGACTGAGCCCCCCACCTGCACCCACGATTGGGACGACGAGCGGTTCCCGTGCCCGGACTGTTGGGAGGAAATCCAGGACCAGGAGGCAAAGAGTCGGGAGGACGAAGCCTTCGCCGTCGGTGTTATGAGTGGAGCATACGAGCAGGACGGACGATGGTTGGAGGCCATTAGTGAGGTGGTCGAGGATTCGGAGGTCGTAGAGGCCATAGCGGACCGGGCGATTGGAGAGGAAGCCGCCCGCCGCCCCGAAGAGATCACCCGCCTCGAATACCACGTGGTCCGGGTCCGCGAGGACACCTGTCTCTCCCCCGTGCCATGGAGCTGGCTGAGCTGGACGGACTCCTGGCGGGATCCGGGCTTCCCCGACCCCCTCGGTCGCTACCGGGACGGCTACTGGAAGGTGCAGGCCCGCAGATGCCCGGAGGACCACGACCCCGACTGCGTCCACCGGATCCGCTGCGCTTGGGGGCCGGTGGATTATTGGGACCAGGAGCCGGATCCCGAGGCTGACTACACACCGCCCGAGCCTCACTACCAGGGGAAGCGGGTGGTGAGCGTCGTGCCGGCCGTCGGCGAGGACGGCGAGCTCGACTGGGTGATCGGCACCCTGGGCACCGAGGGCCGGGAGCCATGACCGAGCCCCGCGACAACGAGGAGAGAACCATGACGAGGACCGACAGGGCCGTACTGACTGCCACCATCGCCGCCCTCGCCCTCACGACGTTGGCCCTGGTCAACTTCAACGAGCAGGTCTGGGGGGGAGAGTGGCTCCGGATGTTCCGCTACTGGCTGGCGGGGGCGTGAGCCCCCTCGAGTGGGCGCTTGTCGGGGCCTCGATCCTCCTGGCCCCACTGGTCGGCAGTGGCGTGGCCGGCGCGCTCCGCGCCTGGGCCGAGGCCGACGTCGAGGGCGGGGTGGACGAGTCCGTTGCCGCCCCGCCCCCCCTCCACCCCCCGTGTCGCCGCACGACGGCGCGGTGGGACCGGGCGGTGCCCACGCCGGAGGGCCCCGCGCGACGGGAGGTCGTGAACGGCGACCTGATCTACGTCCTGGCCCGCCGCGGGGAGAAGATCCTGGAGCGGGAGAGGTGACCGGCTTCCGGGGGTCCGGGAGCTACCCGGAGGACTGGCCCGAGGTCGCCCGACGGGTGAAGGAGGAGGCCGGCTGGCGCTGCGTCCGGTGCGGCCACCCCGACGATCCGGGCGAGTGTGAGGTGCGGGGTGCGGCCCGGGGCTACCTGCCGTGTGACGCGGCGTGCACGCACGAGTCCGATCGCCGCCGCCGCGTCCTGACCGTCCACCACCTGGACGGCGACAAGGCGAACTGTCGGTGGTGGAACCTGCCGGCGCTCTGCCAGGTCTGCCACCTCCAGGTTCAGGCGAAGGTCCGAATGGGCCAGACGTACGCACACCCACACTCCCGGTGGTTCCTGCCCTACGTGGCCGGGTACTACGCATTCACCGTTCTGGACGAGGAGTGGACCCGCGACGAGGTGGAGGGGGAGCTCCTGGAACTTCTCGTCCTCGGCCAGCCCCACCTGGAGGACGAGTACCGTGGCCGACTCGGCTGAGGGATACCCGGCGGTGCCGAGTTCGCTCACCAATTCGGCCAGCACGGTTGACCGCGCCCCCCGGGCGGCGTGCCGGGCGTGCGGTCAGGAGGTCTCGTTCGACACGGACGGGAGGGGGCGGCTCGTCGCCCTGGACCCGGACGGGGGGAGGCACCCGTGCCCGGAGGCCTGATGGAGACGGAGAGGGAGATCCGGAAACGGCTGGCGGTCCTGGATTCCACCCTCGAGCCGGACGACGAGCGCGTCGAGTACCGGCTCCGACTGAGGGTGGACAGTGGCCCCGGCCCGGTGGTCCGGGTGCGGGCCGCGACCCTGACCGAGGCCAGGCTCCGGGCCCTGCTCTACTTCCTGCTGACGTTTCCCTGGCTCGATCCGGACGCGAGGAGACTGCTGTGGAGAATGTGAGGCCCAGAGACTCCGGCGGGCTCCCCTGCCCGGAGTGCGGATCCCCGCTGGTGCCGTGCGCCTGCGAGAGGGAGGAGGAGCGGGGCCGGGGGTACCGTCGCCGAAACTCGGAGCTGGTCCGCTACTCGCGGCTCCGCTCCCGGTCCTGGTCCGAGAGGCGGACGGTCCTGCGACACGGCCCGGTCTGGGAGACGGTCAGGCTCGAGCCGTGTATCTGGCTGCTGGTGGACCCGGGCCACGAGTGCCGCCGGAGCGTCCGGGGCGGTCACACCGCCCACCACCTGGGACGGTCCGACCTGGACGGTCTGGTCCCCGCCGGCGGGCTGGTCCACGACCGGCTGCACGGGCGCCCCGGGGAGCCCCCGTCCGTCGCCGCGGCGGAGCTCCTCGAGGCCACCGGCCTGACCCTCGAGGAGCACGGCCGCCGCCACGTGGAGCGGGCCGTCCGCCGCCTCCGAGAGCGGGGGGAGCTGCCGGACGCCGTGTTGCGGGAGGCCCTGGCCCGGGGCATCCTGAGAGAGATTAACCGAGAGACGGGAGCGCAGAGGTGAAGAGAGTCGGAAACTCCGTCCCGCCCCCGATGGCCCACCACGTCGCCCGAGCGCTTCGGGACGAGGTCCTGGCGCCGGAGGTCTGAGGCCACAGTTTCGTTAGGGATAGGCATTACTCGAGAGAGGAGAGAGAGATGGGACTGCCAGACAGAGCGTTCTTCTTCGACCTGGAGACCACCGGTACCGACCCGTACGGCGACCGCGTGGTCGAGATCGCCGCCGTGGTGGCGGACCGTCACGGCGCCGGATGGGAGGTCGTGGCCCGGTGGCAGCACCTGGTTCACCCGGGCCGGTTCATACCGGAGGCGGCGACCGCCGTCCACGGGATCTCCGACGACGACGTGGCCGACGCGCCGATCTTCGAGGAGTTGGCGCCGCAGATTCAGGAGGCCGTCCGGGGCTGCGTCCTGGTCGGTTACAACATCCGGGCCTTCGACACGGTCCTGCTGGACCGGGAGCTCCGGCTGGCCGGGGAGGATGGGCTCGAGCGCGACGAGTGGGACCGGATCGTCGTCCCGGAGGTGGACCTGTACGAGGTGTGGCGCCGCAGCGAGCCCCGAACGCTGGAGGAGGCGCTATTCCGGTTCGCGGGCATAGACCTGGGTGACCGCGCCCACGGTGCCGAGGCCGACACGGAGGGGCTGCCGGACCTGACGGTCGGGATGGCTCGGACGTTTGGCCTGGACCTGGAGGAGATGGCGGAGCTCTCAACCCCCGAGTGGGAGGTGGACCGGGACGGGAGGTTCCGGAGGGAGGACGGGGAGGTCGTGTTCAACTTCGGGAAGCACAGGGGGGCGCCCGCCGCGTCCGCCCCGGACTACCTTCAGTGGATGTTGACCTCGGACTTCCCGCCGGAGACGAAGGCCTTCTGTCGGCTGATCCTGGGGGGGCACGATGTTTGAGGGCGAGATGGTCCGGGTCACCCTGGAGGAGGCGGTGGGTGACTGCCACGCCCGCGTGGAGGTCGAGGCGACGGGTCACTCCGCAGTCCATCCCGAGAAGCTGGCGGACCTCGCCTACGGCGTGTGGGAGCGCCTGGGCGGACCCCCCGAGACCGAGGCGCGGGTCGAGGAGGTGGGCGACGATGAGTGACCGCGAGCGGGACCGCGACGTCACCGACGGGGAGGGGGGCGCGGAGACCACGACCGACCCCCTCAGAAGCCAGGCCCGGGAGTGGACGCCGGAGAACGCGCCCCGGGTTCGCACCGCCGAGATCGCCGGGGGGGCCGTGACGAGCTCGCTCCGGGAGGTGGCACTCCTCGAGAGGGAGGTGGAGGTCCTCCGCTCCCGTCTCGATCGGGAACACAGCGTGCGGATGATGCGCGAGTGGGACCAGGACAGCAAGCGTCGCCGCGTGAGAGACCTGGAGGCGCTCGCCCGGGAGACGCTGGCCCGGTTCCGCAACCTGGCCGAGCACGCCCTGGAGGCCGCCCAGACGACCCCGAGGCCGTCACGCAGGACGAACGTCCGCAGGGCGCTGGAGCGCCTGGAGGAGATCGCAGAGACGGACCTCCGGTGGCTCGAGGAGAGGGGCCCGGACGATGGGTGAGCCCCGAAGGGTCGAGGTCGAGTGGGGCGTCTCGCACCCGGAGACCGGGGAGCGGGGCGTCGCGGTTCGCACCCCGTACCTCCGCGACTTCGTCCAGGAGCTCAAGTGCGACCTGGCGGCGGAGGACCGGAGGTGGGTGCCGGGCGACGAGTGGGAGGAGGGGTGGTGGTGGGTGTCGATCGACTTCGGGGAGTACGCTGAGGACCTGGTGGTGCATCACTTCGGAGAGACGAGGGTGATCTCGGAGGACGCGGAGGAGTACCACGACCGCGGCGGCACCGTGTCCCGCCAGGAGCGGCTGCTGTGAGGGGACGGTGAATGTGGCTCCACGTCCCCGGACTGGACTCGCCCTCTGCGCTGGAGTCGGAGGACTGGAGCTCGGTCTCCGACTCGCCCTGGGCCGAGGATACAGAGTTGTGGGCTATTGTGAGCGGGAAGCCTTCTCTGCGGCCGCTCTCGTGGCCCTCATGGAAGAGGAGGTCATGGATCCGGCGCCTGTTTGGGACGATCTCCAAACCTTCCCGGGCCACCTCTGGCGCGGAAAGGTGGATCTCGTCGCTGCCGGCTTCCCCTGCCAGCCGTGGAGCCATGCGGGTCAACGGAAGGGCACCGAGGACGACCGGTGGCTGTGGCCCGACATCCGCCGCGCCATCCGGGAGGTCCGCCCCGGGTGGGTGTTCCTCGAGAATGTCCCCGGCCTCGCCTCCGGTGATGTCTACGCCACCCTCTGCATCCACTGTCGCGTCAACTCGCCCGGGCCCCGGTGTGCAGCGACCCCAGGGGAACCGGGATCCGTTTGCGATGCTTGTGGACGGAATCTGGCGGGACGTACAGCCCACCTTGTTTTCGACTCGGGGCTCGCCGCCGTACTGCGGGACCTTGCCCTCCTCGGGTTCGATGCGGAGTGGGCGTCTGTCAGCTCGGGAGGACTCGGCGCTCACCACGAGCGGCAGAGGATCTTTGTTCTCGGGTTCTCCCTGGGCCCGGAAGTGGCCGACGCCCAGGGGGAAGGACCACAAGACCTCGGACGGCAACCCGGGCGGGGGACGAGAGCGGGGGATGGGCGGGGCGCTGAACAACACGGCCCGCCAGTGGCCGACGCCCGTGGCGACCGACTCGGAGAGCACCGGGCGGGAAAGCCTCACGGACGCGATCCGGGGCTGGCCGACCCCGAGCGCGAGGGACTACAAGGGCGGGGTGCCTCCGAACCGGACGGAGGGGACGGGGATCTTCGCCGAGCGGAGGGACCAGCTCGACCGGGTGGCCGAGGTGTGGCCGACCCCCCGGAGGGCGGACGGGGAGAACGCGACGGAGTACATCACCCGGTCGGACGGCTCGAAACCCTCGCTTCTGGGTGCCTCCCGCTCGATCCCCCCGGGCCCGACCAGCTTGAGATGTGGGCCCGAGTGCTCGAAGTCGCACCGTCGCTTGAACCCGCGCTTTGTGGAATGGTTGATGCGATGGCCCATCGGCCTAACCGGCTCCGAGCCATTGGGAACGGAGTGGACCCGGTGGCAGCGGCGGTGGCGTTCCTGGCTCTCTGGGAGAGGCTTCACGGGGAGCCGGTAGGGTGAGCAGGGCGCGCGTCCTCGTCGGGGACTGCCGGGAGGTCCTGCGCTCCCTGCCGCCCGAGTCCGTCCACTGCTGCGTGACGAGCCCTCCCTACTGGAACCTCCGGGACTACGGGGTCGCGGGTCAGGTCGGCCTCGAGGAGACCGTCGAGGACTACGTGGAGTCCCTGGTCGAGGCCTTCCGGCAGGTGCGCCGGGTGCTCCGCCCCGACGGCACCCTGTGGCTCAACCTCGGTGACAGCTACGCCGGGGCCCGCTCGTTCGGATCCTCGACGGTGTCGCGCAGGCGGGACCGGAGTGAGGTCCCCAGGAGCGACGTCCGGGTCTCCGGCCTCAAGCCGAAGGACCTGGTCGGGGTCCCCTGGCGGGTCGCCTTCGCGCTCCGGGCGGACGGCTGGTGGCTCCGCTCGGACGTCGTGTGGTCGAAGCCGAACCCGATGCCCGAGAGCGTCCTCGACCGCCCGACGAGGGCCCACGAGTACCTGTTCCTGCTGTCCAAGAGCGAGAGGTACTACTACGACCCCGACGCCGTGTCCGAGCCGTCCCGGACGGACGAGTCGGAGCGGTACCCCGAGAAGGCGAGGGTCACCGGGCGCGGGGAGCAGGGCACGGCGGCCGCGAGGGGCCGCGACCGGGACAAGAGCGGTGGCTTCCCGCCCAGGAACGTGCCCGGGGCCGAGGGGCCCAGGAGAAACCTCCGGAGCGTCTGGACCGTCACGACCAGGCCGTACCCGGAGGCCCACTTCGCGGTCTACCCGCCGGAACTCGTCGAGCCGTGCGTCCTGGCCGGAACCAGCGCGGCCGGGGCCTGCCCCGAGTGCCTCGCCCCGCTCGAGAGGGTCGTCGACGTCACGCCCATGGAGATCGCTCGCTCGGACCGCGGGGAGCGGGTCGGCGTGAACGGCCGCCGGCAGGCCAGCGGAAACATGAGGAGCGCGGGGCGACGCCGGCACGTGGACTGGCGCCCGACCTGCGAGTGCTTTGGGGAGGCGGACGACCCGGTTCCCTGCGTGGTCCTCGACCCCTTCGCCGGCTCGGGCACGACCGGAATGGTGGCCACCGGTCACGGACGGGAGGCCGTCCTGATCGACCTGAACCCGGACTACGCCGAGTTGATGTCGCGGAGGATCGGCCCGCTTCTGGTCGACGCTGGGGACGGCCCGTGAGTCTCGAGGTCGTGCCCTGCTCGGTGTCTGACGCCCGGGTGTTCGTGGACCGTCACCACCGGCACGCCCCCGCTCCGGTCGGCGGGCTCTGGGCGATGGCGGCCGCCGAGGACGGGGAGGTCGTCGGCGTGGCGATCGTCGGCCGGCCGGTCTCCAGGGTGCTCGACGACGGGTGGACCGCGGAGGTGACGCGGCTGTGCACGGACGGGACCCGAAACGCCCCCTCGTTCCTGCTCGGCGCCTGCCGGAGGGCCGCCAGGGAGCTCGGCTACCGCCGGCTGGTGACGTACACCCTGGAGGAGGAGGGCGGGGCCAGCCTCAGGGGAGCCGGGTACCGGCGGGTCCACACCGTCCGGGCCCGCAGCTGGGACACGCCGTCGCGTCCCAGGGTCGACAAGCACCCGCTGCAGACCCGCATCCGGTGGGAGGGTCTCGACGAGGACACGCCCGACTCCCACCCGCTGCGGGACGCCCCCGAGTCCTGATGCTTCCCAGTCCGGGGTTTGCGCTCGCGGGGGCCCCAGTATATTAGACGTGTGTGTCTCGTGTGTGTCACAGGCCCCTGAGAGGAGGGAGACCGATGGACGTGCCGACGATGGAGATGGACCGGGCGGAGGCCGCGGCCAGGGCCGAGGAGTACCGCCGGGCGCTGCGGCGCCGGGCGGACGAGGAGTACGAGGCGGTCCTTGCCGGGCTCGAGAGGATGGCGAGCGGCGAGTCGCTTCTCAGCCTCCGGGACGCCATGAGGACCGCCGGGGCCGACCGCCGTGGACGCCCCCGCCTGGCGGTGGCCAGGGCCGACCGTGAGCAGGTCCAGTTGAACCTTCGCAGGGGGCGGACGTTCGTGGAGTTCGACGCCCGGAGCCCGCGCGCCACGGTTCGCTCCGACACCCTGGAGGTTCGGGTGGACGTGGGAGGGGCTCCCCCCACGGAGGAGTGGTCGGACTACCGTCAGATGGAGCGCTGGTACGCCCTGGTCCCGATGGTTCCCCCCGGGGGCCTCCGGAAGATCGGTGGCGCGAGCTACCTCCGGGATCACTTCATTCTGTGGGAGGTGGAGGAGTGGTCCCCGACCCGGATCGAGGCGGACCCGCCCACCGATCCGCTGCTCCTCAAGAGGATCGGAGGGGGCGACCTCCACGCGGTGCTGTACGCCTGGGACCTGACCGACCTGGAGCGGTCGGTGATGCGTGGGAGGGCGGCGCGATCTGCGGCCGAGGCGTTCCGGAACTTTGCCGAGGCGGAGCGCCAGGGGCTTCCGTGGTCGGAACTGCAGCGGGCGCGGGCCCGGGTTGAGGAAGTCTACGCCCGTCAGATTCTTCCCGTCCTTCGGGAGTGTCGATGGCAGGGGGTCGGAGCCGAGCTCAAGAGGTGTCCCCTCTGCCAGACCGCCGCGCTGGAGGGAGAGGACACCTGCTCGGGGTGCGGCGCCGGCCCCTTTGACGACGAGACATGGCGGGAGGAGCGGACGACACGGAACCGGTCGGACGGAGAGGAGCCGGAGACCGACGACCTGGTCCTGATCCGCCTGGACACTCTCGTGGAGGGGCTGGCGGTCTCCCGTTTTCTCCTCACCGAGCGGGGTGAGGCGGTCGGGTGCGTGGAGTTGGAGTGGCCGTCCTCCTCGGCCGGGGACCCCACCGTCTGCAATCTCTTCGTGAGGCCCGAGTACCGGCGCCGCGGTCATGGGCGGCGCCTGCTGCGGGCGGCGGAGGAGGCGGCCGGCTCGGAGATGGTGGAGTTGGCCTGCCGTCCGGACACGTGGCTCGAGGAGTGGTACGAGAGAGAGGGTTACAAGAGGTCCCTGGTGGAGGGCGAGGAGCGGGTGTGGCTGGTGAAGGCCGTCACGTGACGTCGGAAGTGGGGGACCCCCTGCGGCTCCGGGGCGCGGTTCGGAGGTACGCCCGGCACAGGAGGGAGGACGGCTGTCGGGCGGAGGGGCTCGACGCCCCATCGGAGGAGTGCTCTTGTGGGCTCGGGGCGCTCGTGGACAAGTTCGAGCCCGAGAGACTGGAGGGGGATCGTGGTGGCGATTGAGGAGGCCCGGGAGACCGCCCGGGAGAGGCTGGAGAAGGTCCTGACCCAGGAGGTCCTGGACGCCCTCGTCGTCGTGCTGTGCCTGGCGGGGCTCCCGTCCGTCCATACGGACGAGGCGAGGCGGCGGCTGCGACCCGCGCTGAACAAGCTCGCAGGAGCCCTGGCCGAGCCCGAGGAGGTTGCCCTCCGGGAGCGCATCCGTCACCTGGAGGCGTACGTGGGGACCCTGGTGGAGGGAGCCGTCCCCACGCCCGGGGACGAGGAGTACGAGATATGGGTGGAGGAGCTCAGGGACGCGGTCCGGGAGGTGGAGGTCATCGGCGTCGGCACCGACCCCGACCGGGTGGAGATCCCCGCGGCGTCCTTCCGGAAGCTCAAGCGGCTCGTGGGGCAGAGGCCCTGATGGCGAGGTACAACCTGAGCCTGCCGGACGACACGTACGAGGAGCTCCAGCGGCTCGCCGAGGAGCGGGGCGAGTCGGTGAAGGGCGTCCTCATGAAGTTCGTCCGGCTCGGCCTTTACGTGGACGAGATCCGAGGGGAGGGGGGAACCGTGGTGACCAGGAGTGAGGACGGGACCGAGCGAGAGGTGGTGCTGCTGTGAGCGGATCGCCGGAGGAGCGGGCCCGAGCGGTGGAGCGGAACGTCCGGCAGTTCATTGACCGGCACGAGGGGCTGGAGTGTGTCAACTTCGAGCCGACGGCCCACGATCTCCTGGCCTCACACGACCTCTGGGACGGGCTCCTGGAGTACGCCGAGGAGAACGGGGTCACCCTCCACATCCTGGACGAGTGAGCGTTGGACGCCCCCTCTCTTACGAGGAGGCCCTGGCGGAGTTGGAGGAGCTCGGGTGGACCGAGGAGTACGGGGGGCACGGGCTCTGGACCCTGGGTCCGCTGACCCTGGCGGACGTGGACGTGAGGCGGGACCCGGCGGAGGCGGTCCGGATGGCCCGGGCGGCGCGGCGGGGTTTGGACGGTCCGGAGGTCGAGGGGACCGAGGGTCCGGGAGAGGTGGACGAGCAGGGGCGCTGGAGCTACTCCACCGGCACCCACGGGAACACCGTCCGGGTGAAACAGAGGTCGCCCGGCGGCTCGATCCACTACAGGTTCTACGTGGGGGAGGACCCCGAGACGGGGAGGCACGTGACCGAGGCCCGATCCCTCGGCACCGACGACCGGGAGTGGGCCGTGGAGTTCGCTCACCTGCTTGCGGACCGGCTTGAGAAGCTGTCGGACTCCTGGCGCGTCCGGGACCGCGTGCGGCGCTACCTTCGGTCCATGGGGAACGGGCGCTGCCCCAACTGCAAGAGCCGTCTCCCCGAGGTCGTGGACCCCTGGGACAACCCCTGAGAGGAGGCAGAGAGTGACCCCGACACACCGCGCTCCGAGTCGGGCCATCGTCGTCACGGAGGTTCCGGGAACGGGGGTCGTCATGGCCGCGATCCACGCCGAGACTCTGGAGCTCACGGCCGATCCCGCCTGGGCCACCGTGGAGGCCCGCTTTGCGACCGAGCGGTGGATGCGCCCCATGATCGAGGGGCGACTGGTTCGGGAGCTGCGCGTCTGGGACTCCTGGGAGGACTTCTACCGGGACGTGGGCGTCGGGCCGGACCGGCCCCCCGGGGATCCGGAGCGGGACGAGGTCCGGGGCCGGACCCCCATCGCCCTCCCGGCTCCCCGGGACGACGACACGTGACCGAGGCCGCGTTGCGGCACGCCGGGTTCTGCGTGTGGGCCCTCCCGGACCGGGAGGAGTTCGAGCCACTGCCCCGGGCCGTGATCCGGAACACGGAGACCGGGGCGGTCGCCGCCTACCGCCTCCTCCGGGTGGACGTGTACGACGTGGTGGGGCTCCCCCCGGACCGGTGGTGGGGGTCCTGACGTGGCCCCGAACCTCTCCGACGTCATGAGGGTTCCACCGACCCCATGGCGGTAGCTCCGAGGGACGGATGGTCGGACGCCCACGACGAGCGGGCCCGGGAGGTCGGGCACGACTCCTGGGCGGACTGGTGCGCCCACGTGGAGGAAGAGGTCGTCGGTCACCCGATATGTGGGGGCCGCGCCCGGAGCGACTCGGAGAAGGTCGGACCCGCGCCCCGTCCGTGCACCCAACACCCCTACGGTCGGAACGGGCGCTGCAAGCACCACGGCGCGAACGCGGCCTGGGGGCCCCTTCATCCCGCCTACGAGGGCAAGGGCTTCTCCCGGTACCTCCCGGGGGACCTGCTCCGGGTCTACGAGGAGATGGACTCCTCGGAGCTCATGTCCCTCCTGGAGCACATGCGGGTGGCGACGACGATAACGGCGGACCTGCTCCGGAGGATGGACGGCGGTGGCGGACCGGACACGTGGGAGGAGCTCCGGGGCACGGTCCGGGAGATCCGGGAGGCCATCCGGCGGGAGAACGTCGGCGCGATGCGCGAGGGGTTCCGCCGGCTCGAGGAGGCGGTGGACCGGGGGGCGGAGCGGTGGGAGGTCTTCGACGAGGTCCGGCGCCAGCAGGACCACGTCCGCAAGCTGTTCGACTCTCAGACGCGGCGGGACCAGGTGGAGGCGGAGTACATGCACCGGCGGGTCGTCATCGCGCTGTTCTCTCAGGTCCTCGAGGACATCCGGGACGTGGTGGACGATCCGGACGCCCGCCGCGAGCTCGGGAAGAGGATGATGGAGAGGCTCGGGCGCCCGCCGGAGAGCTCGAACGGGAGGGGGGCCTGACTTGGCCGCGCCGCTGAGGGGCAAGAGGGCGGGCGGCACGGTCCGGGACCAGCTCGCCGCGATGTTCTACGAGGGCCTGGTCCGCTCCGGGGAGGACCACTCGGTCGAGTTCGGGGAGCCGCCGCTCCGCCCCCACGACGGGCCGCAGGCGAGGTTCCTCCAGACCCGGGCGGACATCGTCTTCTACGGCGGGGAGGCCGGTGGCGGAAAGACCTACGGGCTCCTCATGGAGGCGTGCCGCCACACCGACGTGCCCGACTTCCACGCGGTGATCTTCCGGAGGACGTCGCCCCGCATCACCCAGGAGGGCGGGCTCTGGGACACGAGCTACAAGATATACCCGGAGCTCGGGGCGGAGCCCTACCAGAACCCCTCCCACGAGTGGCGTTTTCCCTCCGGCGCCAAGGTGGCGTTCCACCACCTCCAGCACGAGAAGGACCGGCTGGAGTGGAAGTCCTCACAGATACCGCTCATCGCGTGGGATCAGGCGGAGGAGTTCACCGAGCGCCAGTTCTGGTACCTCACCAGCCGCAACCGCTCGACCTGTGGGGTGAGGCCCTACGTCCGGGCGACCTGCAACCCGGTCCCGCCGGAGGACGAGACCGGGGGGTGGCTCCACGAGCTCCTCTCCTGGTGGATCGGCGAGGACGGGTTCCCGATCGAGGAGCGGGACGGCGTCCTCCGGTGGTTCCTCCGCTTCGAGGGCGACCTCCATTGGTTCGACTCGGAGGAGGAGGCGGTGGCCTTCCGGGACGACCGGGACATGGACCCGAGGATCCACCCGCGGTCGGTCACGTTCATCCGAGCCAAGCTCGAGGACAACCCCACCCTGATGAGGGAGGACCCCACGTACCTGTCGATCCTCGAGGCGCTGCCCAAGGTGGACCGGGACCGACTCCGGGGCGGGAACTGGATGGTCCGGGAAACCTCCGGGATGGTGTTCGACCGGAGTTGGTTCGAGATCGTGGACGCTTCCCCGGCCGAGGCGGAGCGGGTGCGGTACTGGGACTCCGCCTCCACCACGAAGGAGGAGGGCGCCTCCGCACGGTCCGCCGGGGTGAAGATGTCGAAGGCTGGGGACACCTACTACATCGAGGACGTGACCGAGGGGTTCTGGAGCGCCAAGGAGCGGGAGGACGTTCAGGACCAGGTGGCGGAAGAGGACGGTAACGGGGTCGCCATCTGGCTCGAGCAGGAGCCCGGCTCCTCCGGAAAGGACGTGGCCCTGGCGGCGGTGGCTCGCCTCGCCGGGTACGACGTTCACCGGGACAAGGTGACCGGCGACAAGGTGGCGAGAGCCAAACCGATGAGCGCCCAGGCGGAGGCCGGAAACGTCAAGCTCGTTCGGGGTCCCTGGAACGAGAGCCTGCTCCGGCAGTTGCAGCGGTTCGAGCCGGGGGCCAAACTGATAGACGCGGCGGACGCGGCGGTGGGCGCCTTCAACCGCCTGACGGTGAGGGAGGAGGGCCGCGAGTTCTGGTTCAGGTAGAGAGGGGGGAGAGATGAGACACCTTCGACGGTGGGCGGGGCGCCGGCGGCGCCGCGCCCTGGCGGTCTACTTCCGGATCCGGGCGGAGCTCGCCGCCCCGGGGAAAATACTTGGAGGTACGTGGCGCCACCCGCGATGAGGTGGGCAGGTTCGGGGGGCGGAAACTTTTCCCCCCAGCTAACTGAGTGAGGAGGTAGAGATGTTGCGGCGAGGGTTTTTCAAGTCGCTGGCCGGGCTGTTGGGCGTTCCGGTGCTGCCGGAGGCGGTGGAGGAGGTTCGGAGATACCGGCCCGAGGAGGGGGACACGATCGTGGTTCGGCTGTCCCCCGAACATACCATCTCGGACGTGGAATACAACGAGACCATCCGGAGCGTGGCCCAGGCGTTCCCCGACTGCCGCGTGCTGATCCTGGACGGTGTGGCTGAGATCGGGGTCTGGAGGCCGGGTACCTACCCGCCACCGCCACCCTCACCAATATCTCAGGGGGAGCGCGACCGGTGGTGGAGGGAGACCCTCAAGTCTATAGAGACGCCCCGACCCGGCACGCTACCCAACCAACGACACCTTTCTGGGAGGAACGATGACGCCGGTTAGACTGGACGAACCCGAGCAGGATCCTCCGCTGACGCTGACCACGATCGACCGGGTGGAGTTCCGGGGGCTGGCCGAGAGGAAGGGGCCGACGACCGCCAGCCTGGACGTGCTCTGGGGGTACGAGGACGACGACGGAAAGCCGGTCTGGGTGCGCTCCCGCATCGTCGAGATCCCGGCCGAGGACTTCTGGGCACTGGTCGCCGAGGACCCCGATCTCTACAGCGGGGTCAAGAAGAGCCTCTACGGGTGGCTCCGGGAGCAGGGCATCGCCTCCGGGGAGATCGTCTGAGATGACGGTTCAGATCGAGGAGCTCGAGCTCGACGACGCCACCCTCTCGGGAGGGGCGGAGATCGTCTCCGCCGGGGACGGGCTGCCCCGGAGGATCTCCACCGAGGAGCCGCACTTTTTCGGGACGTGGGGCCAAACGGCGTTTGACGACCCGACACTCTGGCCACCCGATGGCTGGCCTCAGTGGGCTTTCTATGACTCCGGGAAGGTGCTTCTCTCGAACCGGAGAGCCGAAAAGGTCTACTTCTACGACGAGGACCTGAGCTTTCAGCAGTCCGTTGACCTCAAAGGGATATTCGGGGTGGTGGTGGACGAGTCGGCCCGCGAGATATACGCCATTTCGGACGATCCGAACCAGGTGGCGGTCTGGGACCTGGACGATCCGGGCGGCGGGATCGTGAGGACGTGGGCGCTTCCGTTTCGCCCGATCCGAGTCGAGTTCGGTCCGCACAACGGTCTGGTCTACATCACGGAAAACGCAAACGGTTCCGAGATATTCGTCTACGACCCCGCCGACGGGAGCCTCGTCAGAACGGTGACGTCGCCGGTCGCCTTAAACGACCGGAACAAGCCGGTTGCGACCAGCCACGGTATCGTGGTCCAGTCTGGCACCGGTGCGACCGTCCTCATCTCGGACGAGGCGTCATCCTCAACGATCCTGGCGAACTACCTGACCCCGGTGTCCGAATTTCCGGTTGCGGAGAACTTGGACCACCGCTCCGATCGCATCGTCTCCGGTATCGCGAGATGGGACGATGACCACCTGATCCACCTCTCGGGCGTCCCGGGGCACATGAGACTGCTCGGGGTGGCGGACGGCGCCCTGGTGGAGACCATGGCGGTGATGGGCGTGCGCGATACCGACATGCACGAATCGGAGAGGGCGACCTCCGAGATCGACCGGGGTGCGATCGGAGCCAGGGATCCGTACGTCCTCGTCCCGCTCGACAACCGCAGCGGGACCCTCTGGGTCAGAATCAACGCCGGGGCGCAGAAGGCCACTTGGACCAAGACGTTCGCCGCGGGGTCGTTCCCGCAGGGCGTCACGCTCAAGGGGATCGGCGTCCCCGGAGCCCTCGGGAGGGAGTTCTGGGGAGACACCGACCGAACGCCGGGCGTCGAGACGAGCGAGGACACGCTCAGGACGAAGATCTTCTACCGCATCGACGGTGGCTCCCAAGTCGAGATCGAGCCGGGGCAGATGAACCTTGACGTGGCCATCTCGGCCGACTCGGAGTTGACGCTGGAGGTCGAAATGGACGGGGGGGCGGGGGCCGGATCGAACCGACCGGTCTGGATCGGGGGCGACTCCGGCGAGGGACCGTACCTCGTGTACGACGACCCGGCGGCGACGACGTTCGTGGAGGTTCCCGTCGCCAGTCTCTCGGGATCGCTCGGGGGCCAGACCCCGGACGGCGATCTGACCATCTCGGCACAGTGAGGAGGTCCGCATGGCCACGACCCTGAAGGTTACCCCGACCGTCGTAGACCTAGAGCTCGTCCTGGCGGCGGACTATAAGCTGACTGCCGTCTTCAAGGACGAGAACGGGAACACCATTGACATCTCCAACGACGACATCGTCCTCCGGGTGGGAGAGGACCGCGGCACCGAGACGCTGGTGGAGGTGACCGTGGCCAGCGGGAGCCACTCCGACCCGACGAACGGGGAGACGGAGATCCCGATCGAGCGAACCGACACGGACGGCCTCGACGCCGGTTACTACTTCTATCAGATCTGGAGGAAGTACAACAACCCGGTGGACTGGACCCCGTACTTTGAGGGGGACATGCTCCTCAAGACCGGTCAGGACGCCAAGCCATAGAGGGAGAGGGCGATGGAGAGAGGTGGAGGGACGAGGTTCGCGGAGACGACACGGGAGGCGGTCGAGGTCCACCGCAACGGCGAGGCCGGTCCCTACCTGGGCATCAACCTCGAGACCGGGGAGGTGTTCGTCGGGAGGAACCCGCGGGACCCCGAGGCCCACGTGTGGGACGGACACCCGGTGGAGGCCAAAGAGGGGCTTGAGGCGCTGGCGGCGGTGGCGACTCTGCTTTGCTGCCTGGGGAGGTGAGTAACGAGGCGCGGCTCACGGTGGCTTGCGTTCTCCGCTCCGGCGGTGACTATGATCCCCGGTGGGTCTACGCCCTCAAGCGGGGCGTGGCCCGCCACCTCTCGCTGCCGTACCGGTTCGCCTGTCTCACCGACGTGAACTCCGTTCCACCCCAGTGGGCGTTTCCCCTCCGCTACACCTGGCCCGGGTGGTGGTCCAAGATGGAGCTCTTCGGGCCCGGCCTCTTTCCGGACGGGGAGCTGGTCCTCTACCTGGACCTGGACACCCTGGTCGTGGGAAGCCCTGAGGACCTGGCACACTACCCGGGTGACTTCGGGATGATGACCGGGATCTACCACGACATCCTCCAGAGCGGGGTCATGGCGTTTCGTCCCGGACCGCTCACCCGGGAGGTGTGGAGCTCCTGGAGTGAGGCGCCCCGGCGACACATGAGGGACTTCCGGGGGGACGGGCGCTACCTGAACTCGCTCCTGGAGGGGCGGGCGGACCGGCTCATGGACCTGTACCCGGGCCAGATCGTCAGTTTCAAGGAGGAGGCGCGGGAGGGCCCTCCGCCGGGATCCAGGCTCGTGGTGGGGCACGGGCACCCCCGGTTCTCGAGCCCCCGGGCCGGGTGGGCTCACGAGGAGTGGACCAGGGTGTCGTTCGGGGGCGAGACGTGAGTCCCGTGGCGCCGGTCATGGTCCGCCCGGGGACCACGGACGTGACGGTATTCGGGGAGGTCTACCTTCGAAGGGTGTTCGACGTGGAGTGTCCGGTCCCGCCGGTGCTCATCGTGGACGCCGGAGCCTACACGGGGATCTCAACCCGGTGGTTGTGTGACCGATACCCGGAGGCCAAGGTCCTCGGGTTTGAGCCCCACCCGGAACACGCCAAGCTGGCCGGGGTGAACGCGCCCCTGGCTCTGATCCGGACCCGGGCCCTCGCGGCCGAGAGTGGCAAAGAGATCGTCCTCCGGGACTCTGACCGCGGGGAGTGGGCGGCGAGCACCCTCGAGGGTCACGACGGCGCCAGAATCGCCACGGTTCCGACGATGAACCTGGACGAGGCCCTGCCGGAGGGGTGGACGCCCGACCTCGTGAAAATGGACGTAGAGGGGATGGAGAGGGAGATCCTGGAGGCGGACCCCGAGTGGCTCCGGACCGTGGCTCTCCTCTTCATCGAGACTCACGACCGGTTCCTGCCCGGCTGTACCAAGGCCCTCCAGGAGGCGCTGGACCGGACGGGGCGTAGGTACACGTGGGCGACCCGGGAGGGGTCAGACTCACACCACGTCATAACGTTCGAGGGAGAGAGAGATGGCTGACGGAGAGAAGCCAAGAGACGACGGCCCGGAGATGGTCAACCTCAGAATCCCCGGGACCGTTCCCCGGGAGGACCTGGAGCTTGAGGGTCTCACGAGGATCCGGGGCTCCGTCCGGTTCCACCTGGACGAGCCGGACTGCGCCGCCCTGGTGGAACTCCTGGCAGGCGAGGGTCGGGAGATCGTCTACACCCGGAGGAGGACCTGGAGGGAGCGGTTGCTCTCGTGGCCCTGGCGCCCCTGGCACGACTGGGTGAGGGTCGCCCGGGGCACGGTGGACCGGATCCGGGGTGAGGGTCTGACGGCGTGGGTGACGCTGAGGGACCTGGATATGGTGGGTGAGACCTACCGACGAGGGGGGCGAGACGATGCGTGACCCCGCGCCGCTTGTCCTGATCCTCTGCGGCCCGGCGTTCGTCGGTGCGGTCCTGGCCGGCGTCCTCGGGACCTACCCCGCCGTGGCCGTCATAACACTCGTGGCTCTTGGCTCCCTGGTCTCCATGTACGCCACCCGCCCCTGGGAGGACGACGATGCCGAAGGCTAGGGAGGGCGACTGGTACGACGGCTGGTGTGACGGCTGGTGCGGGGGGGCGGCCGAAGTCGTCAGGCTCGTCTTCCTCCATCCGGGCGCCTGGGGTAGGCTCCTACGGCGTTCCGCCGAGGGCTTCGCACGGATCGGGCAGACCATCCTGTCGTCGCGCCGGCGAGGGTATCGCGGGGAGGGTGGAAGCCCCCGCCCGAAGACGCCACCCCCGGGACAGGGGTCGAAGAGGGGCGCTGGCGGGGTCTCAATCATCGGAGAGTTCGGTCCGGAGATCGTCGTCTCGAACTCCTCCGGCAGGAAGCCGCTCGGACCCATCGAAGTGACGACGATCGACGACCCCGGTCCGGCCTACCTGTGGCCGGACGGAACCGTGACCGACGAACCGGAGAGAACGTGAAGCCCCTGCTCATCGCCGGCTGTCCCCGCTCGGGGACCAGCCTGACCGCCCACGCCTTCCGCGCCTGCGGGGCGTGGGCCGGGAGGACCAACTCGCTCTGTGAGAACGTCCGCCTCAAGCAGGAGATCCTGAAGCCCCAACTCCGGCGGGCGGGCATGGACCCGATCGCGGTCCAGAGCTTCGCCGACCTGGAGTCCTGGAACGCCGAGGACCTCCGGGAGCGGGTACTGGACATCCTCCGCCGCGAGGGGTGGGGAGGCGAGGGGGTGTGGATGTTCAAGGACGTAAAGCTCGTCTTCGCCTGGCGGGCCTGGGCGGAGGCGTTCCCAGAGGCCACGTGGGTCACGGTCTGGCGACCGGTGGAGGAGATCACGGAGTCGTTCTCGCGGTGGCCCCTGGCCCGGGGGACGCCGGGCTTCGACGGGGAGCGGGTGATCGAGGAGCACCACTCCCGGGCCCGGGAGCTCGAGGATGGGGTGGGGCACGGGCACGTCGGGATCGAGCCCGTGGACCTGTTTCTCGGCGACGACGCGGACTATCGGGAGGTCTGCCGACGCGTCGGCCTGGAGTGGGACCGGGAGGAGGTCCGGAGGGTGGTGGACCCGAGCCGCTTCACGATCGGGGCGCGGGCTGGGGACGGCGGCGACACGTGACCTCCCGGGAGATCGAGGGGGTGCGGCTGTACGTTCCGGGAGACCAGGTCCTGCGAGCCTCCGAGAGGAAGTGGGACGGCGAGAGGTTTGAGCCGGAGTCGGTGGACGCCTGGACCGCGTCGCTGCGGCCCGGCGAGCTCGCCCTGGACGTGGGGGCGTACACCGGCCTCTACACCCTCCTGGCCGCCAGGGCGGGGGCCAGGTGCTACGCCTTCGAACCCAACCCCGCCGCGATGTATCGACTCCGGGCCAACCTCGAGCTGAACGGGCTGACCGACCGGGTGAGGTGTTTCCCCCACGCCGTGTCGGCGGAGGAGGGCACCGCGCGCCTCTCCCACGACGGGGAGAGCCTGACCTCGGCGACCCGGATGAGGCCGGGGGACGGAGTACGGGTGGTCACCCTGGACTCGGTGGTGGGCCGAATCGAGACGGTATGCGCCATCAAGGTGGACGTCGAGGGGATGGAGGAGGAGGTCCTTCGGGGCGCGCTCGGGACCGTGCGAGGGAGCTGGCCGCTCGTCCTGGCCGAGGTCCTGAACCCCGACGCCGAGGAGCGGGTCCGTGGCATACTGGACGGCCTGGGATACTCCTACGTGCGGAAGGCGGACGGGCGGAACCTCGTGGCGCGTCACCGCCTGACCGACGACGAGGACTACCGCTCCGAGAGAAAGAAGTACGCCCGGGTGTACGCCGAGGGGGTGTACCGTCCCGAGTTCTCGGTCGGAGCCGGCGCCGTGCCGGTCGCCTGGGGGTGGGCGCATGGACTCGGGGCCACGTCCGCGACCGACTGGGGTTGCGGTCACGGCAGGGCCATGAGGTGGCTACGGAAGAGGATGAACAGAGTGGTCGGGGTGGACCTGATTCCGACCACCGAGACGCTGGACGATCCGGACTTCTGGCAGGGCACCATTTGGAGCCCCCCCGCGAGCCTCCCGAAGACGGACTTCGCCTTCTGCGTGGACGTCCTCGAGCACCTCCCGGAGCCTCGGGTGGGGGAGGCCATCCGCCAGATCGCCGCCCACACCCGGAGGGGGGCGTGGTTTCAGGTGGCGACGTTCGTGGACGAGAAGGGGGACGAGATCGGCGAGAGGCTCCACCTAACGGTGCGTTCCGCGACCTGGTGGGCCGAGAGGGTGGCTGAGGAGTTCGAGTTGGTGTCGGTGGACACGAACGGGAGGCACGTGAGGCTGTGGCTGAGGGTGTGAGGTTCGGGAGCCTGCGGGAGATCGAGGAGACCCGCCCGTGGTGGGTGGTCTGTGGGCAGGGTCCGTCCTGGGCAAACGTGGACGTCGGCCTGGTCGATCGGGTCCGACGGGACCACCCAGTGGCGGTCATCGCCGTCAACGGTGCCGTGGAGCACGTCCCGGCGGCGGACTACTGGTTCACGCTGGATCCGTCCCGGGAGAACCTGGACCTGATGCGTGACCCGGTGGACGGCGTCCGATACGTGGCCGCGGTCCCGGACGAGTTTGGGACCCCCGAGGCCCGTCACCGGTGGCAGAGACCTCCGGTCCCGGAACACGTCCTCTACCTTCGTAGGGTCGTGGCGGAGGAGCCGACCGAGGGCCCGTTCGAGGAGCGGGTGTGGGCCCAGATCGTGGGGGGGATGAGTGAGGACCCCCGCGCGATCCACACCGGAAACTCGGGGTTCGGCGCCCTTCAACTCGCCTGCCTTCTCGGTGCCGAGCGCGTCACCCTCCTCGGGATAGACGGCCACGGGCGCGAGCGATGGGACGGAAGCCCCAACTTCTACCTCGGGCACCTGCCCCACCTCTTCCGGGGCGCCCTGCCCCAGCTCCAGGAGCGCGGTGTCCTGGTGGCCAACGGCTCCCCGGAGAGCTTTGTGGACTGTTTCCCTCGCCTCCGGCCGCGGGACGCCTTAGCTTGGCTGGTGAGGTGACGTTACAGGTCTGAGCCACCCACAGGGAGGACGGGGAAGTGTGAGCCCGGAAGTCCCCCCCGCCATGATCCTTGGCGGTGCCGAGTGTCTCTGGGACGACGTTGCGGAGCTGGAGCGCATGGTGGGCGGAGTCTGGCCCGGGGTCGTCATCGCCGTAAACAACGCCGGCGTGGACTGGGACCGACCCCTGGACCACTGGGTCTCCATGCACCCGGAGAAGTTCCACCGGGAGTGTAAGCCGGGGAAGGGTGGCGAGTGGATCCGGAGGCGGCGGGAGCGCGGTCACCCGGACGGCTACGTGACGTGGGCCCGCCGGGAGGTCCCGACGCTGGCGGACCGCCAGGTCGAGGTCTGGGCCGGGGGCTCCTCCGGCCTCCTCGCGGTGGCCGTCGCCGACATCCTGAACTGTCCCCTCGCCGTTCTCTGCGGCGTCCCGATGGACCGGCGCCCCCACTACCACGACGTGTGGGACGGGAAACCCTGGGTTCACGCCGACGCCCACTGGCCCGCCTGGACCAGCAACGAGGACAGGCTCCAGGGTTGGGTACGATCCATGAGCGGCAGGACCCGCGAGTTCCTGGGATACCCCGACCGGGAGTGGCTCACGATGAGAGAGGAGGGCTGAACCGTGGCGAGCGGCGGCGTGATTACCGTGGACGTACCGTGTGGCGTCTGCGGCCGCCCGACGCCGAGGTACCGGAGGGTCTGCCGGGACTGCGCCGGGACGGCCAACGTCGGCGAGGAGCCCGAGCTTCGGACCGCCTGGGGCCGGACGCGGGCGAGGGCCCGGCGGCAGTTTCTGGACGACCTCCGGGCCGAGCTCGGAGGCGAGCTCCCGTTCTCCGAGCACGAGACGATGAGGGCGGCGCTGTGGATGGACCGGGAGTTCTCCGCCCGGAACCGGGAGCAGGACTACCGGCGGGGCGTGGAGATGGTCGCCCGCGCATCGAGGATCGCGGCGGAGAAGAACCGAAGGATCATGGACGCGCTGTACTGGATCGTCAGAGACGCGCTGGACCCATAGGGGAGGCCCGACATGCCTGGCAGCGGCGGACCGCAGGTCATCGTGGACCGGAGGAACGGCTGGTACGAAACCCCTGGGGGGCTCCGGGTGCGCGGCCTGGACAACGCCGTGGCCGCGGTGAACGGTGGGGCCACTCGGGCGCACCAGCACTCGGGGTCGTCGGACCGCATGAACCGGCTCCGGTTCGCCAGGAAAGCGGGGTTTCAGTACGGGAACGAGCGGGACGTGTACACGGTGGCGGGATACGTCCAGGAATCCGACCTGGACTTCGACCACTACTGGAGTCGGTACCAGCGCCAGGACATCGCGGGCCGGATCGTGGACATGGCCCCGAAGACGACCTGGCGGCACCCGCCCGAGATCCACGAGAAGGACTCGGAGGAGGAGACCGACTTCACCCGCGCCTTCCGGGAGCTGGCCGACCGGCTCGGGCTCTGGAACCACCTGGAGCGGGCGGACCGCCTCTCGAGGATCGGTCAGTACGGCGTGCTCTTCATGGGGACGCCCGGCGTGGACCAGACGCTTAAGGACCCGCTGGAGTCCGTGAACGGCCCGGAGGACGTGCTCTACCTCTCGTCCTTCCACCAGGGGGACGTGAAGGTCACGGAGTGGGAGCAGGACACCGGTAAAGAGAGGTTCGGCCAGCCGCTGGTCTACCGGATCAAGCTGTCCGAGGGCGTCGAGAACTTCCCGGACGTGGAGGAGGAGATCCACCACTCGCGGGTGGTGCACATCGCCGAGGACCGCCTCTCCGACGAGGTCCACGGGAGGCCCGCGCTCAAGAGGGTGTTCAACCGGCTGATGGACCTGGAGAAGATCACGGCGGCGACCGCCGAGGCGTACTGGCAGCTCGCCGACAAGATCCTGCTCCTGTCCATAGACCCCAACGTGGAGATCGGGAAGGACGACCGGGACGCCCTCGGGAAGGCGGCGGAGGAGATGATGCACGACCTCCGACGGCAGATAGTGGGCTCCGGGATCGAGGGCCAGTGGCTGGACGCCGAGCCCCCCAACCCCGCCGACCCTGCGGAGCTATACATGATGCTGATCGGGGCCGGGGCGGAGGTGCCGTTCCGGATCCTCTTCGGGAACACCACGGGGGAGAGGGCCTCCACCGAGGACCAGAAGGAGTGGCTCGGCCGGATTCAGGAGCGCGAGACGAACCACGCCGAGCCGGTGATTCTCCGCCCGCTCGTGGACCGCTGGATCCAGATTGGCGCCCTCCCGGAGCCTCGGGGCGGGTACCGGTTCGAGTGGCCCAACCGGTTCCAGCTCGACGAGAAGGACGAGGCGGAGCTCTCCAAGACCAGGGCGGAGACGGCGAAGTCGCTCACGCCGATCGGCGGCGACCCGAGGGAGCTCGTGGTCATCGAGTCGGACCGGGTACACCTAGTGGACCGAGAGGAGGTCGGGGCGTGAGCCTGGCCTCGGACCTCGCCCGCCAGTCCCGGGAGGTCGCCCGGAGCTACGTGGCCCTGGTCGAGGACCTCCGGCGGGAGGGGGTGCCGGAGGAGAAGGCGAGGGAGGAGGCGAGGACGATGGTGGTCCTGGCCCTGCTCCAGGACGCGATACCGGACGAGGAGGAGCCCGAGGCGTGGGAACGGTAGAGGACGAAGCCCTCCGGTACGCCCACCGGATGGGACGCCGCAGGCTGAGGGAGATCCGGGGGGAGGGGTGACCTGGGCCCCGACGTGCCCGGTCCACCCCGGGGCTCCGGACTACTACGCCGTCCAGCAGGGCGCCGGGAGGCCCCGGTCTCGGTTCTTCGAGATCGCCCGGCGCCTGGCCCAGAGGCTCGAGCCCGCCGCGGCCCAGGCCTTCCTGGAGGCCATCGAGCAGGTGAAGGGGTCCGTGGACCTGGACCGCCTCCGCTCCGCCATCGCGGGCGGCTCCCTCCCCAACATCGAGGCCGCGGCGGGCGCGGGACGGCTCGCCGCCGTGGTTCTCGGTGGTCAGCTCCTCGAGGACTCCCTGGCGC